>JALEVQ010000112.1 GCA_022788205.1 Robinsoniella sp.
ACCGGTTTCCGTTCAGGGCTCTTCCGCAGACCGAACAGTCACATCTTCCATTCGGATCACGGATAAGAACGGAGCAGTGTTTACTGAGAATCAGATGAATAGTCTGGAGTTGAAGACGATGGAGGGAGCGGTGATTTCAGAAGGCAAGGTGGATGTGAAGATCACATTCTGGCCGATCAAGAGCGGTGTGCCGATCGAGATCATTCCATATGGGACGGTTGCAGATGGATATCACATCACAGAGATCAGTACTACACCAGAGTCTTTGAACATTGCAGGTTCAGATCAGGCTTTAAAAGACATGGGAGATACTCTACAGATTATGGATCTTGTGTCAGTGGAGGGACAATCGGAGACTCTGGAGGAAGAGATCGATCTTGCAGACACGTTGAAAGAACGCAATCTGAAGCTCGAGGAAGGAACAGATACCCATGTGACGGTGAAAGTGAAGATTGAGAAATGGGGAGACACGACAGTTGCTTTTCCAGTATCGGAACTGGAAATTCTCTCCTACCCGGAAGGCAAGAATTTAGTGTTTACCCCGGCAGATCGCTTGATGATCGGCGTGCGCTCGGAGGGCGACGGGGAAACGTGGATCACCGCAGATGAGATCAAGGCTTCCATCAATCTGGCAGATTATCAGGAGGCAGGGACATACAGTGTTCCGGTGGATGTAGAACTTCCGGATGGATTCGAGCTTGTAGCTCCGGTGACGATCTTTGTCAACGTGGAGGAGAGCAGCTCGGATAAAAGATAGAGACAGAATCTTAGAATAGGAGGAGTGAGATTGATATGGTAAGTCAAAAGGTTGTGGTGAAAAATCTAAAGGGACTGCATATAAGACCTGTAACAGAAATGTGCAATCAGGCAGCGAAATATAAGTCGATTATCACGTTTACTGTCGGGGACAAAACCGTCAATGCGAAAAGCCTCCTGAGTGTGCTGAGCGCAAAGGTACACTGTGGCGCGGAGATTGAATTTGTCTGTGAGGGAACGGATGAGGAAGAAGCGCTGAGAAAGATGATCGAGATTATAGAGCAGGGACTTGGAGAGAGGATCGATGGCGAAGAAACGCTCTCTTGATTCCGGCGGATAGATTTTTAGCTGTTTTATGTGGGAGTGTCGCAAAATAATTGATTTGTCAGTTATGGAGCGAGGCTCCCTTACTTTTTTGCGTAAAAATGGAGCGCCGCTCCATAGATGATTTCTCACCTATTTTGCAACGCTCCATGTCAAATCCGTGAAACGATGGCTTCCTGTGATTCAATCTGTCAGATATTCGGATCGGTAGGATCATAATTCTGTGTCAGAGGAATGCGGATCGGTGTCGGTTTTCCGAGAGGTCCCGGTGAACTAGCATCGTCATAGATATAGACGCTGGTTCCGATCGGACAGTTATCATAGATCCATTTTGCATCGCCGCATGTCAGACGAATACATCCGGCGGAGGCAGGCTCTCCGAGTTTGTTGTAGTAATCTGCTTTCAAAGTGTGGTTATCCATCTGGTAATACGGAACAGAGTGGAACAGGATCTCAGGTGTGATGTGAGAACAATACTGTCCATAGCTCGGACCGTCCAGCGTGTGCCAGCGCAGTTTGTCGAGTAACTGGAAATAACCTGATGGGGTCCATCCAAGCACAAGACCAGTGGAGCACACGATCGCCTTACATGGGATACCGCCTCTGTAGATGGTGATACAGTTCATCAGACGGTTGACACGGATGGAGTATGCACCTGTCAGAGGGATAGCACCGGTTGAGCCAAAGTCATAGACAACACCGTCAATCGTGTGGACGCCTGTGTACATCACTCCGTCGGATCCAAAGTAATAGCGATAATTGTCGATGGCGAGCCAGCCGACGGCGCGTTTACCGTCATGTCCGAGATAATACCACTTTCCGTCGATCTGTTTCCAGCAGCCGTGCTGCATAGAACCGTCAGATCCCATATAATAGTAGTCGCCGTCACTTGCAACCCATCCATTTTTCACCATTGCTTTGGTGGAAAGATTGAAATAATATCTTTTATTGTTCAAGTCCATCCATCCGGTCTTTGCGGTACCATCACCGTAGAGGTAATAGGTATTGCCTCCGGTGGTAATGAGTCCGGATGTGTTTTTGCCGGATCCGTCCAAATAATACAGACCGCCGTCGATGGTGACGAGACCGCGCATCTTTGCACCTGTCTGTGGGTTAAAGTAATACCACTGACCGTTGTACTTCTGCCACCCGGTCAAAAGAGCACCGCTTGTGCTTGCCCAGTAGTTGTTGCCGTTGCGCGAGAAGTGGGCATCCGTGATCAGGGAGCCATCGGTTCGCACGTAGTAGAGTCTGTTGTTATATTTTATGAGACAGTCTTTTTTCATGACTCCGCTGGTGTCGAAGTAGTATTTCTTGCCGCTGATGGTGACCCACTTATTTTTGACAGCAGCGCCGTCAGAGCCAAAATAATAGGTTTTGCCGTCCACAGTCGTTCTTGTGTTCGACACGCGTGTCCCGTAGCGGTTGAAATAGAACAGTTTGCCGTTGACGTGGTGCAGACTGCTGATCATGAGAGTGTAGTCTAATTTTGCGTAATAATATTTACCGGTCGTAGGATCTTGCTTGTATCCTCTCAGACAGTTGCCCAGTTTATCGAGAAAATAGAGTTTTCCGTTGATCTTATAGGGTCCTGTCTTTCCGAGAATCAGAGAACCATTACTGTTGAATGCTTTCATCTGACCGCCGTATAAGAAGACTCCGGCGGAGCCGATTCCATCCGCGTTCAAATAGTAGGTTTTTCCGTTAAACTGGTAGACCTGATTGCAGACGAGGCGGCACTGCTTATCAAATATCAATAACTTTCCAGTGTAGCCTGGAATTCGCTGTGTGGTGCTTCCGTTGCAGAACAGATGTGCATCGGAAGGATCACCGTAGAAACGCTCTCCCTTCAGATTTTGAACCCAGCCGACGGAAAGATGACCGTCTGTGTTAAAGTAATACCAAGAATTCGAAAGCGAAGGTTTTAAAGGTCCGGACCATCCGGTGCGAAGCCTTCCACTCATGGCTGGATCAAAATAGTAAAATTCTCCTGACTTTAAAATATTTTGTCCTGCCAGCACTTTGATAGCGCCCGTCTGTTTATATCCGTTTTTGAGATAATAGATACCATCGGGCAGTTGAAGAGGACCTGTATAGTTTTCCTTGGAAACATAATATTCACCATTCTCATCTGTCTGCCATCCAGCTGCTTTGGATGTGGCAGAAAAATCAGAAGTCTGTGTTGTTGCAGAGGCAATGAGAGGCGTTCCTAGAGCAAAACAGGTAGCGGCACATAGGATAGGTACTAAATGACGTATCTTCATAGTGTTTACAAAACTCCTTTCATAAATATTTTATTTTCTCTTAGAACTGGAAATATCGGCGATATTTCGCAAGATCTTTTCCTATTAATAATGTACTATAAATTGGAAAAGTTTTCAATCGAGTTTGCCATTCCTAAAGAAATCTTAAGAGTCTATCGGTTTTCTTAAGACTTAGAGTGAAGCGAAAAAAGTGTGGTGGATAGAAACAAAAATTACAAAATCATTACAAAAAATTGACAAAAAATGTATAGTATTTTATAATGAAGAAAAACTTTTATGAAATAAGATAAGGAGAGGAGTACTTATGAGAAACAGGGACAAGAAGAGGACACCGATAAGATATCTATCAATTTTGGTAGCGTTCATATTAGTGTTTTGCAGCTTTGCGGAAGTGATGCCGCAGGAAAAAGCCACGGTTGAAAATAAGCAGGATGAATCCGTCTGGGTACAAGAGTCAGGAGTTGAGATAGAGGCAGAAACACAACAGCAAGATATTTCAGAGACGGAGACGACATCGCAAAGTGATCTGGAGACGGAGAGCGAGACAGAGTCAGAGACAGATCCGGAGACGGAGAGCGAGACAGAGTCAGAGACAGATCCGGAGACGGAGAGCGAGACAGAGTCAGAGACAGATCCAGAGACGGAGAGCGAGACAGAGTCAGAGACAGATCCAGAGACAGAGAGCGAGACAGAGTCGGAGACAGATCCGGAGACGGAGAGCGAGACAGAGTCAGAGACAGATCCGGAGACGGAGAGCGAGACAGAGTCGGAGACAGATCCAGAGACGGAGAGCGAGACAGAGTCAGAGACAGATCCAGAGACGGAATCGGAAAGAACAGCGCAGATTGTGATGATGTATCTGGGACAGCCGGCTGAGGAGCAGATTGCACAGGCTGTTGTGTTCCAGGCAGATACAGGAGAAAAACAGATTGAAAGTGCAGTTTTGTCCTACACAGATCCATCCAACGGGCAGACTGTTCAGGCTGGGGCTGTGGAGATCGTAGAAGATTACATTGCTTTTTTGATTGAGGGTCCGATGCTTGAGCAGGAAGCACTTCAGACACTTTCTCTGAGTGTGGAGGGTGATGAGATCTTCTGTTCCATTCCGGAATTTATCAACAGTCAGGAGACCGTATCGAGTTCGTTCCAGGAAGAGGGAACGGTGCCGGCGCAGAGTTCGATTGCGGCATATAGCACAGAGGAGACTGGTCTTGTCGCGCAGGATGCATCGCAGATTGCTAGTATCCTTGAAGCTTCAGGAGCCGGTGTGAGTACGCAGGAGAACAGAGCGGCGAGCAACATCGTTGTTGTGCTGGATCCTGGTCACGGGGGATGGGATGGAGGTGCCACACGTACATGGAATGGTGTCACTTACATGGAAAAAGAGATCGCATTAAAGATTTCATTGGCAACGAAGGCGGAACTCGAAAAATATCAGGGTGTCACCGTGTACCTGACACGAGATTCAGACGTGTATGTGGGGATTAAAGAAAGAGTGGACTATGCCGTGTCGGTCGGAGCGGATGTCCTTGTCAGTCAGCACATCAATTCGACGGAGCAGACGCAGACAACGGTTTCGGGAGCGCTGGTCTATGTCTCAGTCGGAAAGTATCGCCCAGAGGTGGCGAACGAAGCGAAAGCTCTTGCAGAGGAGATCCTTGAAAAGCTGAGCAGCATAGGTCTCAAGAATCTGGGATTTTTGACGCGGCAAAGTGATGACGGGGAGAGATATCCAAATGGAGAGCTGACAGACTATATGGGAATTGTGCGCTATGGAATTTTAGCCGGTCTTCCGAGTATGATTGTGGAGCATGGCTTTGTCAGCAATCCTTCAGACTGCGAGAAATACTATGGCAGCGATGCCAAAATTGAGGCTCTGGGAATCGCGGATGCACAGGCGATCGCCGAATATTATGGACTAAAGAAGATCAACACAGGAGGGATTCAGCCGGGCTTCTGTATGGTGAATGGAAAAGTGCGGTATTACACAGCAGATTTGAAGATGGTCACGGGATGGTATCAGATTGATGGAGACTGGTATTACTTCAACCGCTATGGAACGATGCTGACAGGGCGCTGGAAATTGCCGGATGGTCTCTACCACCATTTTAACGCCAATGGGACAGCAAAATCGGGATGGACTACGATAAATGGCAAACAATATTTTATGAACAGCAAAGGTGTCATGCAGTTTGGGTGGCTGAAATATGGCACAAAATGGTATTATTTACAGAGCAACGGTGTGATGGCGGTCAGTCAGCACATCAAATATAATGGCAATTATTACTATGTAAACCGTTATGGGCGCCGTGTGAGCGGATGGCTGACCTTAGGTACCAGCAAGCTGTACTATGACAGCGACGGAGTCCGCCAGCATGGATGGACGCAGATCGGAAACGAGACGTATTATTTCCGAGTATCGAACGGTCACATGGTGAAAAGTTGCTGGATTCAGTCAAATAGCTGCTGGTTTTATATAAAGTCAGACGGAACCATGGCAAAATCAGAAAGTGTGTATATCGGCGGCAAATGGTATCAATTTTCAGCGTATGGTGTATGCCAGAACCGCTAGAAACCATGGAGTGATCTGACAGGACGGGGAAAGGAGTTTCAGGGGGACGCAAAGTCTCCCTGACAGATAATATGAATATATTATATATTGGGGGATTGTTCCTTTTACAGATCTTTGTTTTTTTTGAATTCGGTTCTCTCTTTTTCAGAGTATCCCGCAGAACACAATCTTCTGTCACCATGACGACACTGGTAGGGTTTATGATGAATTTTGTGGTGTTTGGGCTTGTGGCGCTTCCCGCAATTTTCACGCAGAGATCGTTGTCTTTTCTGAGCTATCTCTGGATTGGAATTATAGAGGTTGTCACTATTGTCACATGTCTGGTGTGCTTTAGACAGTGGTGGAGCCTGATTCCTGAGACGGTGCGGGGGCTTCGGCGCCATTCCTGGATGCTGATTCCTTTGGCAGCTGTTATCTTTGCGCAGGTGATGATCGTCTTTACACATGTCGATGCGACAGCAGATGCCAGCTATTATATAGGTAAAGTCACAACAGATGTGTATACGAACACGCTGGGATGCTACAATCCATACACGGGTCAGAAGCTGAGCGTGCTGGACAGCCGCCGTGTGATCGCATGTTTCCCTGAATACAGTGCAGTGATCTCACAGTTTTTTCAGATCCATCCTCTGAAACAGGCAAAACTGATTATGCCGGAACTCGTGATTTTGCTGGTCAATATACTATATTACCACATTGGACTTTTACTTTTCGATGGAGACGAGAAAAAGGCAGATGGCGTGGTGTGTTTTGCATTTCTGCTTAATTTTTTCAGCGGCACCATCTATACCTCCTCGACCTTTCTGCTCACCAGAACGTATGAGGGAAAGGCTATTTTGGCGAATCTGGTGATTCCAGCAATGATTTACTGTTTCCTTCTTTTCTGGAAGGAGAGAGAACTCGTTTTTGCAAAATGGTTTTTACTCATCGTGTGCCTGAGCAGCTGCATTTTTTCTTCCTCCTCCATGCTGATCGTCCCGGTAGGAGTGACAGCAGGAATGATTCCGTGGATTTTTAAGGGGAGGAGATGGGAGTATCTCAAATGGTACATGATATATATCCTTCCAAACATGGTCGTCACTGTGCTTTATCTTCTGGCTTCCAAAGGGATCTTGCGATATGAGATCACGTAGATGAGATGGATTTTGGAAGAGAAAAATGGGCGTGAAATGAGGAGGAAAATATGCAGGGAATCTATCTTGAAGAATTAGGACTTGGATTTGTCACGACGTGCCTGGAAAAGTATTGGGAAGGAATGTATTTTTTTCTGTTTTTTCTTGCAGGTGTCATATGGCTTTTGTTCCAGAAAAAAAAAGAAAGAAGGAACATGGCCGTCTATGTAATTTTTTTGGTTCTCACAATTTTTAACCCTGTACTGGTGAAATATTTTTTTGCACCATTCAACATGGATGATGTGTATTATCGTTTTTTCTGGCTCTTGCCGGTGAGCATTCTCCTGGGATATTTTTGCACCATGATTATCAGCTGCGTGAAATCGTGGTGGAAAAAAGTTTTACTGACAGTGGGGTGTATCTGTCTTATTTTGGCAGGGGGAGAGCCGGTGAAGGAGGTTGCCTCCGTGCTTCAAATGCCGGACAATCTTTACAAGGTTCCGGATGATGTTCTGGAAATCAGCGAATATATCCACCATGACAGTCAGGAGGAAAACCCGAGAGTTGCCGCAGAGCTGGAGCTTCTGATGACACTCCGCCAGTATGATGCCTCTCTGTATCTGACTTTAGACCGTGATCTCGCACTTTGCTGGCAGGGAGCACCAAATTTCCAAATCTGGGCTTCCACAAGAAAATATCAGATCGAGAAAGCGATCATGGATGTAATCTATGCAGGGGATATCTCAAGACCTGATGAGTTTAACAGTGCGGTGGAATACACTTCCACAGAATATCTGGTCTTTTCTAAGAATGTTGATATTCAGCTTTTTTTGCAGCAAAATGGTTTCCAGTTTCTGGCAGAGACGGACTCTTATTTTCTTTATAGCAAACGGATATGACGCCTGGCGGCGTCTCTAGTGCCCGTGCAGCCAGGTGCGCAAGCGCCCTGTCTGCCGTCCACTGAGACTGGGCTTTTATGGTAAATCTTAAAATTTTATGAAGGTTGGAAGGATTATGGATCTCCATAGCATATTTCCAGCGATTTATCAGGATGGCTGACGTCTTTTCTGGTTGTTTTTTCTGTAGGTTTGTTCTATAATGGGGTATGCCAAAGAGAAAATAGTGCAGAAAAAGAAGGAAAGTTTGAGGTAACCCCTTAATATTCAGGCAGAAATGAGGTCATTTATTTGGAGCGAAGAGAGCAATATAAGCGATTAATCATGTTTTTGGCATCGGCGTTCATCATGGCTGTTCAGACAGCGCTGTTTGCCTATGTGTGGTTTCACCACTATAACGACAGGTCGATCATTCAGATCCCATATTTCTACAGAGGAAACTGGGCGTTGATCGGGCTGTATGCAGTGATTCTGTTCCTGTTTTTGAAAGTATTTGGAGGATTCAAGGTGGGATATCTGAGGGTGCTGGAGGTGCTGTTTTCCCAGGTGATTTCTGTATTGTTTACAAACGGAATCGCGTATCTGCAGCTTGCCCTCATCGGTCACTGGAAATTTTTGCACCACATAGAACCCATGCTGTGGCTGACGTGTGTGGAATTGGTGGTTGTCCTTTTGTGGACGATTTTCATGAGATGGATTTACAGTCGACTTTACCCGCCGCGCAATATGCTGTTTATCTATGGCGATCACAATCCGACGGATCTGATGGAAAAGATTTCCAGCAGAGAAGATAAATACCAGATCTCTGAGGCGGTCCATCTGAGTGTCGGGGAGAAGAAAATCAAGGAAAGAATCAACGATTACCATGCAGTGGTCCTGGGAGATATGCCTTCTCATGAGAGAAATCTCTATCTGAAATATTGTTTTGAGAAGGACATCCGGTGTTATTCTGTGCCGAAGATTTCGGATATTATGATTATGAGTTCAGACAAAATCCACCTGTTTGACTCTCCGCTTCTGTTGTTCCGAAACAGAAGACTGACGATTGAACAGCAGATCTGCAAAAGGGCATTCGATCTTGTCTGTTCGCTGGTGGGATTAGTGATTGCATCGCCGATCATGCTGGTGATCGCGGTGCTGATTAAGGCGTATGATAAAGGTCCTGTGTTTTACAAACAGGATCGCTTGACGACAGACGGACGTGTCTTTCAGGTGTATAAATTCCGCAGTATGCGGGTGGATTCTGAGACAGCGGGGGCAAGACTTGCCATGAAGGGGGATGACCGCATCACACCGGTAGGGCGTGTCTTGAGAAACATTCACTTTGATGAACTGCCACAACTTTTCAATATCATAAAGGGAGATATGTCGTTAGTCGGACCGCGCCCAGAGCGCCCGGAGATTGCAGCACAGTACACAAAAGAGATTCCGGAATTTCCATACCGCTTAAAAGTGAAGGCGGGGTTGACCGGATATGCACAGGTATACGGAAAATATAACACAACACCGTATGACAAATTAAAATTAGATTTAACTTATATTGAAAATTATTCATTTTTACTCGATATTCAGATTTTGATGACAACCTTCAAAATTTTGTTCCAGAAGGAGAATACAGAGGGAGTGGAGCAGTGGCAGGTGACTGCGGCCACGAAGGAGAATCCTCAGAATGTGAAGATGGCAGAAGTGATGGACGCAAAAGAAAAAGAGAACGTGATTTCTGACAAGGAGAACATTCACAGCGACAGAGGAGGAGAAGATGCGAGATAAACCGCTTGTGTCGGTCGTGATACCGGCGTATCAATGCAGCCATTTGATTGAGAAAGCGATCGACTCGGTACTGATCCAGGATGTGGAGCTCGAAGTGCTCGTGATCGATGACGGCTCGAGCGATGATCTGGATCAGGTCATGAGACAGTACGAGGATGATAGGCGAGTGCGCTATATCAAAAATGAAAAAAACATGGGAGTGGCTGCCACTCGAAACAGAGGAGTTCGTCTGGCAGAAGGAAGATATATTGCCTTTTTGGATGCGGATGACTGGTGGGCGCATGGAAAGCTAAAGCACCAGCTGTCTGCGATCAGAGAAAGTGATGCGGTTTTATGTTCCACGGCGCGGGAGCTGGTGACGCCGGAGGGAAAGCGGACAGGGAGAGTGATCAGTGTACCGCAAAAGATCACATATCATATGATGCTCTCCCACAATTGTATTGCGTGTTCCTCTGTCCTGGTCAAGAGAGAGGTGATGATGGCAGTTCCGATGGAACATGAGGACTGCCATGAGGATTACCTTGCCTGGCTGAAAATTTTGAGAGAATATGGCGATGGATGCGGGATCAATGAGCCGCTCCTGAAATATCGGCTCAGCAGTGCAGGAAAATCAGGCAACAAGTTCCATGCGGCAAAGATGACGTGGAAAGTTTATCAATACATGGGTTTTTCAGCAGGACAGAGCATGTGGTGCTTTATCAGATATGCTTTCTGTGGTGTCGGCAAATATACCAAAGCTGTGTTGGGGCAAAAAGGGAAAGCTCAATGAAATGGAACATCTTGCTGTAAAGCAGCAAGAAAATGTCAAAAAGAAAAAATTGAAAAATTTTAAGATGGAGCAATTATGGAGAAAATTTTGACAGTGGTAATTCCTACGTATAATATAGAAAAATATCTTAGGGAATGTCTGGATTCTTTTGTGCTTCCAAAGTGGGGACAGGAGCTGGAAGTATTAATTATAGATGACGGCTCAACAGATCACTGTGGGGAGATCGCGGAAGAATATGAGAGAAAGATGCCAGAGACTTTCCGTGTGATCCACAAAGAAAATGGCGGGCATGGCTCGACGATCAACCGCGGGATCCAGGAAGCATGCGGAAAATATTTCAAAGTAGTGGACGGAGATGACTATGTAGACAAAAAAGCTTTTGTGAACTTGCTGCAGTGTCTGAAAAAGACAGATTCCGATCTGGTAGCGACCAATTATTATTGGCTTGCAGACGGGACAAAAAAGGTCAAGAGTGAGATCAGACATCCGTTCGACAAGGTGATCTATGGGAGAAAGTACCAGTTCTCAGAGATCGGATCGGATGCCTACTTTAAAATGCATGCAGTTACCTTCAGGACACAATTGTTGAAACAATACATGCCAAAGATTGATGAGCACTGTTATTATGTGGACATGGAGTTTATTCTGTTTCCGATCCCGTATGTTGAGACGGTGACCTGTCTGGATGAGTATGTCTATCGCTATCGGATCGGTCTGCCGACACAGAGTATGAATCTCAAGGGAATGCAGAAGCATGAACAAAATTTCGACCGTGTCCTGGAGCGGCTTCTTGCCTATTATGACCAGAAGAAAGCGGAGAAGATTCCACAGTGCTATCTCACTTACATGGAGAGTATTCTGGCGCGCATGGTCAGCAGCCGGTTTAAAATATTTTTAAGTTATCCAATCTGCAAGAGGGAGAGAGAAAAAATGGTTCAGTTCGACCGCAAATTGAAACGTCAGCATCCCGATGTGTATGCGAGAGTGACGAACAAGGCGGTCTGGATGCTGCGTTATTCTTCTTATCGCCTTTATCCGGCGGCAAAAAAAGTATTTGACATTTCAGAAAGGTGGAAGAACAGATGGATGTATTAAAATCGTCATTTCAGACATTTTATAAATATAAAGATCTGGTAATTCAGTTGGTATCGAGAGATTTGAAACTAAAATACAGGAGAAGTTTCCTGGGATATGTCTGGAGTGTGCTGAACCCTTTGCTGGTCATGCTCGTCATGACGATTGTGTTTTCCACAATGTTTAATAAAGGGATCCATAATTTTCCGGTTTATCTCTTGACAGGACGTACGCTGTTTGAGTTCATGACAACGTCGACCAACGCGGCCATGCGTTCTATCGTCGCAAATGCACCGCTGATCAAGAAAACGTATGTGCCCAAGTATATCTTTACACTCGCAAAAGTGACGAGCTGTATGGTGGATTTTGTGCTTTCACTGGGGGCACTCTTGATTGTAATGATTGCCACACGGGCAAAATTTACCCCTTATTTTTTTATGTTCCCGCTGGTGATCATCCAGATTTATATCTTTTGTCTGGGACTGGGATTGTTTCTCGCACAGGCGAATGTGTTTTTCAGAGATATCCAGTATATCTATAAGGCAGTCACGACGGCATGGATGTATCTGTCTGCAATCTTTTATCCGCTTTCCTCACTGCCGGACAAGCTTCAGTATTTTATCAGAACATTCAATCCATTGTATTATTATATCGACCAGTTCCGCGATTTTGTCTATGATGGGCAGATGGCAGACCCGAGAGTCTTTATCATGGGCTGGGTGATCGCATTTGTGACACTGGCAATCGGCATCATCACGTTTAAACGGTCACAGGATCGATTTATCTTATATATCTAGAGAAAAATGGTGGACATATGGAAGAAAAATATATCATCGAAGTAAACGATCTTACCATCCGCTTTAATCTTGCGAGTGAGAAGGTAGATAATCTGAAAGAGTATGTTATCAAACTGGTAAAAAGAGAATTGATGTTTCAGGAATTCCTCGCTTTACAGCATATCAATCTGAAGATCAAAAAAGGAGAAGCATGGGGCTTAATCGGGACAAATGGATCAGGAAAATCGACACTGCTGAAGGCGATCAGCGGAATCATGAAACCGTACAAAGGCGAAGTGATTGTGCGCGGTGAGATTGCCCCTCTGATTGAACTGGGAGCAGGATTTGATATGAACCTGACGGCGAGAGAAAATATTTACTTAAACGGCACTGTCCTGGGACATTCCAAAAAATATATGGATGAGCATTTTGACGAGATCGTAGAGTTTGCCGATCTGCACAAGTTTCTGGATTCACCGATTAAGAATTTTTCCTCTGGTATGAAAGCACGCCTCGGATTTTCTGTGGCGACGATGGTGGATCCGGATATCCTGGTGGTAGATGAGATCCTCTCAGTGGGAGATGCACGTTTTCGAAAAAAATGCAACAAACGCATGGAGGAGATGCTGAGCGGCGGCACGACACTTCTGTATGTGTCACACAACATTGATTCTGTGAAGAAGCTTTGCGATCACGCAATCTGGATTGACAAGGGAAAGATGGTGATGAGCGGAGAAGTGGAACCTGTCTGTGATGCCTATACCGAGGCGATTGAGCACGAGAAGAAATAAGGTGGAAAATATGATGGAACTTCAAAAGTTGCTTTTTCCGTCTGATATTGAGGAAGAAGAGAGAAAACTGTATTATGACAGCAAGGATAAGCTGGAATATGGGTCAGCCGGAGGCGAAATTTTCCTTCAGGAAGGGCAGAAAATTACCTTTGATACGTATCTGAACAGCTTTTCAACTGGAAAATGGAAAAAATATACGACAGTCACGGAAGTTTCTCTGGAGATGATTCTCCAGGGGGAGTTCCGTATTGTCTTATATCACAAATTTTTGCGTCAGGGTATCTGCCATACATGTAAGATAGCGGAGCAGGTGATCAAAGCAGAGAAGAAAGAGTGCAGGAGTGTTTCTTTTGGAACACTGAAAAAAGAAGGAATCTTTTATCTCTCTTGTGAGAGCCTTCACGACACAGGCGTGTTGTATGAGGGTGCCTATGTGACAAAGGAGATGGAGAGAAGGAAAGTTCATCTGGGATTAAATATCTGCACTTTTAAGAGAGAAGCCTATGTGGAGAGAAACATGAATGTGCTCAGGAAAGCCTTCCTTGAAAATCCCGAGTCACAGCTGTACGGGAACGTTTCGGTCTATATCTCGGATAATGGACAGACACTGCCAAAGCACCTGGGAGAGATTCAAGGGATCCACATCGTGAAAAATAAGAATGTGGGAGGCGTAGGCGGATTTACGCGAGGGATTCTGGAGGCAAAAGATCAGGTGACACATATTGTGATGATGGACGATGATGCGGTGATTTTGCCTGCGTCCATAGAGAGAACCTACGTGCTCTTGACGCTTTTGAAGGATCGGTATCTCGACTATACCGTGGGAGGTGCCCTGATGCGTCTGGACACGCCGTGGATTCAGTATGAGTCGGGTGCGCAGTGGAACAGTGGCAATATTTTGGCGCTTCGCCACAACTGGGATATGCGTGACAAGATGATGGTCCTCAAAAATGAAATCGAAAATGAGTCGGTGGAATATACAGGATGGTGGTACACCTGTATCCCGGTCAAGATGATCGAGAGCGAAAAATTGCCGCTGCCGATCTTTATACATCGGGATGACATTGAGTACGGGCTGAGGACCGGCGTTGGCTTTTTGCTCTTAAATGGAATTTGTGTCTGGCATGAAGCTTTTGAGAATAAAATGCCGGGGACTTTGGAGTATTATGATATTCGCAATCTTGCGATTGTCAATGCGATTCACGATGAAAAATATGGAAAGCGCCAGTTTAAGCAGATCCTGACAAAGTGGGTGAGTGGAAATATCGCCCGGTATCGATACCAATATGTAGATTTGAATTTGCGCGGCGCGATTGATTTTTGCAGAGGAATTGACTGGCTCAAAGAACAGGATGGGCAACTGCTCCACCAGAAGATCGGGGCATTGAATTATAAGGCAAAGCCGCGTGAGAGTTTTGTGGGAGTCTGGGGGCTTGAGGAGAAGGATCTTTATCCGGATCAATCGGAAAGACTTCAGCAAGAAAAAGCGATGAGTCCTCAGAGGAAGATCTGGCAGATTCTCACGATGAATGGCTATTTTCTCCCGGCAAAGAGGGGGAAAGCATTGGTAGTGACTCCGTATGATAATGTCTATCGTCTATATCGTGTAGAAAAGATTGTGTTTATGGATCAAAATGGAAACGGAGTCGCAGTGAAGAGAAGCCTGCGCCAGTTTTTTGCGTGCTACCGTAAGCTGTTTCAGACACTGCGCTACATTGACTGCCACTATGAGGAGGCGAAAAGACAGTATCAGAAGCGTTACGGTGAACTGATCGAGGAAGATTTCTGGAATCACTATCTGGAAATGGATCAGCAGAAACTTCACAGTTCGAGATAAGAAAGGAAAAGAAAGAAAATGATGAGATTGACAAAACTTCAAAATGTGATATTTCCAACACAGAAGCGTTTTATCCCCCACACAAAAATGTTTTATCGCGGAGAGGGCATGGAACAGAGCGCTGACAAAGAATATTGGGGAATTGCCGAATATCATACGATAGATTTTGCGGCTTACTTCAATTCTTTCTCGATTAGAAAATGGATCAACTACACAAAGATTGACAATGTCAAGATTTGTCTGACGATGAAGGGAAATTTTAAGATCCGGATCAGTGGTTATTCTATGCACCGCAGACCACTCCAGGAAGAAGTACTGTCGGAGGAAAGTTTTTCTCTGTCTGAGAAAAAAGAACTTATTTTGGAAGTCCCAAAGGTCAATGATCAGGTGACATTGATCGGATTTCAGATTGTCGCATATCAGGGTTGCTGTCTGTATGGAGGATACTACGCGACCGAGATTGCGCAGGATCAGAAACGGGAAGTGCGTCTGTCTCTCGCCACGACGACCTTCAAGAAGGAAGATTTTATTCTGCCAAACATTCAGCTCTTGAAAGAGGAAATTTTGAATTCGGATGAGGAGATCGCAGAGCACTTTTATGTCCATGTGATTGACAATGGGCGGACATTAAATAAAGAGGAGTTAGAGTGCGACCATCTGTGGGTTCACCCGAACCCAAACACGGGAGGTTCGGGCGGATTTGCGCGCGGAATGATCGAATCTTACAGCCAGCCAAATCCAGCGACACATGTGCTTTTGATGGATGATGATGTGATCATTCTCCCGGAGAGTTTGAAGAGAACGTACATGCTTTTGACATTATTAAAAGAGGAATACCAGAATCATTTTATCAGCGGTGCGATGCTGTATTATGAACACATGAATGAGCAGCATGAGGATATCGGATATGTGCATGATGACGGTTCCTATGGACCTCTCAAGCATCGGCTTGATATGGAACGCCTTGAATCGGTGGTGCGCAACGAGGAAGCATGGCCAAAGAGAAAGTATCAATATGCCGGATGGTGGTATTGCTGCATTCCGATGAGCGTGATAGGAGAAAATAATCTGCCTCTGCCTCTGTTTGTCAGAGGAGATGATGTGGAATATAGTCTGAGAAATCAGGCAAAATTCATCACGATGAATAGTATCTGTGTATGGCATATGGGATTCGTGCTGAAATTTAACGCGGCGATGGAATTGTATCAGGTGCACAGAAACAGTCTCGCCATCCAATCGATCAGCGGTATCTGCCCGGAGATCAACTTCGGCGAGCGCATGAGAAAGTTCACACGAGTCGAACTTTTGCGGTTCAATTACAACAGTGCCGAGCTTCTGATGGATGCCATTGACGATTATCTGAAAGGACCGGAGTTTTTCAAAAAACCGGATGGCGAGCGCATCATGAAGGAGAAAGGTGCAAAGAATGAAAAGTTAGAACCGCTCTCGAAGTTCAAACAGATTCCGGTTGATCTGGATACGGTGTACGGTGACGAACCGCGCGGAGCAATGGAAAAATTCATCTACCGTTTGACTTTCAATGGTCTTTTCTGCCCGGATTTTCTGCTGAAAAAGGAGCCGGCAGTCATCGCCTATGACTGGTTTTACTCACCGCACAGACAGTATCTGCGCAAACAGTTGCTCGCAGTCAATCCGCACATGCAGACAGGTGCGATCAGAACTTTAGATAAAAAGAGAGGAAGAAAGCTGCTACAGCGGTATCGCAAAACATTCCAGGAGTTTGAAAAACAGCAGCAGACAGTCAGAGAAAAATATCAGGCGGAGAAAGAGTATCTGACATCATATGAATTCTGGAAAAAATATTTGGGACTTTGATTGATATAGAGAGGAAATGCCATGAAGAATATCAGGCAGTTAAAGCAAGAAAGATGCACCGGGTGTGCAGGATGCCTTGGCATCTGCCCGGAGAAAGCGATTGTGATGAAATCCGATGGTATCGGATTTTATTATCCAGATGTCAATGAAAATCTATGTACAGAGTGTGGAAAATGTGTGCAGGTATGTCCAATGCTTCATAAACCGGAAAGAAAAGCTTCACCGGCACATCTCTATGCCGCATATGCGCACAGAGAGACGAGAATAGACAGTGCATCAGGCGGAGTGTTTCCGCTTCTTGCAAAAAAAATCATCCAAGATGGAGGGGTAGTCTGTGGATGTGGCTGGAACGGGCGCTTTGAGGCACAGCATCAGATCATCGAGAAAGAGGAAGAGATCCCAAGACTACAAGGAGCTTTCTATGTGCAGAGTGATACAAAAAATATCTATGAAAAGATAAAAAAACTGTTAAGAGAAAAAAGAAAAGTATTATTCTGCGGAACACCGTGTCAGACGGCAGCACTTTTGCAGTCTGTGGGAGACAAAGAAAATCTGATTACAGTGGATTTTGACTGTATGGGTGTCGGCTCTCCGAAGATTTTTGAAAAGTATAAAAAAGAAGTGCTGAAGGGAAAAGCGGTCAAGGCGATCTCTTTTCGAAATAAGAGAGTGTCAGGATGGTTTTCTGCGATGGCGGTCGAGTTTGAAGATGGCAGTGTATATCGCAGGACAAAAGACAGCGATGTTTTGTTGAAATCCTATTTTGAAAAATTAAATATCAGAGAGAGCTGTGAGAATTGTGTGTACCGCGGGTGGGAGCGCCATTCAGATTTGACACTGGCAGATTTCTGGGGGATCGAACGGTATGACAGAGAACTTTCCCGCTCACCTGGAGTGTCCGCTGTCTTTGTCAATTCAGACAAAGGGGAAAAGATTTTTGCATCGATCAAAGAGGAGTTGGAGTGTGTAGGAGAAGTGCCGTTATCTTATGCGGAAAAAGAGACAACACTGTTATCAGGGGAATTCCAGAAAAATCCTCAGAGAGAGCGTTTCTATGAACTGATCTCGAAAACCTCTCTTCAGAAAGCATACACCTACACGACAGAAAACCGATATGATGTCGGGATTATGGGAGTATGGTTCGGATGTAATTATGGGAGCCTCATGACGTATTATTCGCTGTATCGCCTGATTCAGTCTTTCGGGTTGTCGGTGCTTATGATCGATAAGCCGAAGGTGATGGAAAATGACCCGGAGCTGATGGACAACCATGCGCGAAGATTTTCCTTTTCCCATTATCGTGATATTGCCCCATCGATGCCGATCCCGGAACTTGGCGTGTTCAATGACAAATGTGACGCCTTTGTCATCGGCTCAGATCAGGTTTGGAACTATGGGATTTCCTCACATTTTGGAAGAAGTTTCTTCTTTGATTTTGTGGACGAGGACAAGAAAAAGATTGCGTATGCCGCTTCCTTTGGACACGAACAGTTTATGGCGCCTGTGGCTGAGGTCGGGACGACAAAAGGACTTTTGGAGCGGTTTGATGCGATTTCTCTGCGTGAGACAGATGGCGTCCGAATTGTCAATGAGACGTTTGGTCTCGAGGCGGTGCGCGTGCTCGATCCAGTCTTTGCCGTTCACCCGAAGATTTTTGATGAGATCGCATCGGAATCGAAGTGTGAAGAGAAAGAACCGTATCTGGTGACGTACATTTTAGACCCAACCCCGGAGAAGAGGGAAGCAATCCTGTATGCATCCAGAAAACTGAATAAGAAAGTCATCAACATGCTTGACGGGGTTCCGTGGGAGTTTGAGAGAAACCGGGAAAAGCTGGGACTCGACAATGTGGTGGAAGGACTTGAGGTGCAGGATTGGATTTATTATCTGAAACACAGCAGTTTTGTGATAACAGATTCGTGCCACGGCGCAAGCTTTGCGATTTTGTTCGAGCGAGATTTTGTCTGTTTTGGAAATCCGGCGAGAGGAATGTCGCGTTTTCGCTCGCTCTTGGATCTCTTTCGGATGCAGGACCGCATGTTGCTGAATCCGGCGGAACTGATGGAGCGAGAAGAATTGCTTGCACCGATGGATTACTCCGCAAGCAGAGAAATTTTGAATACAGAGCGCAAAAGAAGCAGAAAATGGCTGCATGATGCGCTGTTTTCGCCGAAATCCATCGACTATATGACGGTGTACGAAAAGCTTGACAGCAGAGTGAGTCCGAAACCAGATCACACATATCATGCGCCGGTTCCAGAGAAAGAGGAAGAACAGGAGAAGGCAAGGCGATCTGATCGGCCCGCAGTGAGGGCTCTGAAGAAAATAAAAAGAAAAATTGTTGGAATCAAATAGGAGGTTTTTATGAAGTACGATTATCTGATTGTCGGAGCGGGATTGTTTGGCTCCGTGTTTGCATATGAAGCGAAAAAAAAGGGAAAGACTTGTCTGGTGATTGACAGAAGAGATCACATTGGAGGAAATGTGTACTGTGAAAACAGAAATGGCATTAACGTCCACAAATATGGAGCCCATATTTTTCACACGAGCAACAAAGAAGTCTGGGAGTATGTAAATCAGTTCTCAGAGTTTAACAATTATGTCAATTCTCCGGTTGCCGTCTACAAAGATGAGTTGTACAATCTGCCGTTCAACATGAATACGTTCAGCAAGCTGTGGGGAATCCGCACGCCGCAGGAGGCAAAGGATAAAATTGCAGAGCAGATCGCGCAGCTGAATATCACAGAACCGAAAAACCTGGAGGAGCAGGCACTGTCTCTGGTGGGCAGAGATGTCTATGAGAAGCTGATCAAGGGCTATACGGAAAAACAGTGGGGAAGACCGTGCTCCGAGCTTCCGTCTTTTATCATCAAGCGTCTTCCGCTTCGCTTTATCTATGACAATAATTATTTCAATGACCGCTATCAGGGTATCCCGATGGGAGGATATACAAAGATTGTGGAAAAAATGCTCGATGGTGTGGATGTAAAGCTGAACACAGATTATTTTGATTTTATAGAGAAAAATGGAGATGTGGCAGAAAAAACGATCTTCACAGGAATGATCGATGAATTTTATCACTATCAGCTGGGAACCCTTCAGTATCGCACCGTGCGCTTTGAGACAGAAGAACTTGAGTGTGAGAATTATCAGGGAAATGCGGTGGTCAATTATACAGACCGCGAAGTGCCGTACACACGCATCATTGAACATAAACATTTTGAATTCGGAAAACAAAAGACAACCATCATCTCAAGAGAATACTCTTCGGAGTGGAAACCTGGCATTGAGCCTTACTATCCGATCAACGATGAGAAGAACAACACGCTGTTTGCAAAATACCGTGAGCTTGCCGACAAGGAGACGAAAGTCATCTTTGGAGGAAGACTCGGAAACTACAAGTACTATGACATGGACAAGGTGATTGAGGCGGCACTGGAGCTTGTCAAAAAGGAATTATAGCAGACTGTAAGCACGGAAAATACAGGAAAGGGCAATAAAAGCAGGAATAGAAAGGAATAGATATGAGTAAATTTATCACTCCCCAGGATACCGAAAAAGAAAAATTTGATGTGGCGATCTATGGTGTGTGGAAGGGGCAGAATTATGGCGGAATTGCCACCTATTATGCGCTGTACCGCTGTATTACGGCTATGGGGCTTTCTGCATTGATGATTGAGCCGAAGATGGGTGAGAAAAAGGCTGGAGATGCGCAGCCGACCCATTCTGAGATCTTCGCTGCGCACCATTATGAGGCGATCACAAAAGATTTTTCTTCCTATAATCTGGAGAAACTAAATGAATGCTGTGATACGTTTGTGATGGGCTGTGATCAGATTTGGAATTATGAGGTGAGCAGAGCATTCGGCAAGAGTTTCTATCTTGACTTTGTGGATGATGACAAAAAAAAGATTTCGTACTCTTCTTCATTTGGACATCCGATCTCATTTACACCGGCAAAAAATGTGCAGGAAGTAGAAGAGCTGTTTCACAGATTTGATTTCATCTCTGTCCGCGAGGAGGGCGCTGTGTCAGTGCTCAAGAATGAGTTTGGAGTGGAAGCAACGCGTGTTTTGGACCCTGTCTTTTTGGCGGATCCGAAGATCTTTGATGAGGTCGCACAAGAGTCTTCCAGGAGAGAGGAGATGCCATATCTTGCCTCCTATATCTTAGACCCGACACCGGAAATCCGCGAGGCACTTCAGTATGCGGCAAAAAAATTGAATCTGAAATTGGTCAATATGCTGGACGGAGACCGCTCAAAGTTTGAAGCGAACAAAAAGGCATTAAATTTAGAGAATATTCCAGAGGATCTTCAGACAGAAGACTGGCTCTACTATCTGAGACACAGTCAATTCGTCATCACAGATTCATGCCACGGCGCAAGCTTTGCACTTGTCTTTCAGAAACCGTTTATCTGTATCGGAAATAAAAAACGTGGTCTGGACCGATTTAAGAATCTGATGGGACTGTTTGGAACAGAGGATCGCTATGTGCTGGATCCGAAAAAGATCATGGAAGATGCACATCTTCTGGAACCGATGGACTATGGAAAGATTCAGAAAATCATGGAAGCAGAGAAAAAACGCTCTGGAGAGTGGCTGAGACATGCACTGTTTGCGAAAAAAGAGCGAGAGATTCCGATTGGTGTGACGCCCCAGAAACAGAGAAAAGGATATACACTCACGGCGGAAAAAAAAGGGATCGCACTCACAGATGCGATCAAGACAAGAATCGCGCAGCAGTGGATTGCGGACGGCGGAATCGTGTATCTGCCAACCTTCGCAGACGACTGGAGTGTGCAGATCGCAAGAGTAGAGTCAGACAGTGAACTGGAAAAGAGTGCCCATGTGCCGTCTTTTCTTGCCGAGGAGAAATTTGATGGAGAAGAAATCAGGAAAACCCTGGAAGAGAAGAAGAGGGTATTATTTATCGCTGATCCGTATCATGTGAGAGCACTGTTCGACTGTCTGGGAAAAACGTATGACAATCTGTCTGTCGTGACAATACTGGACAAAAAAAACAGACTGCCGGGCATCTGGAAAACTTATCTGAGAGAAGTGCATGGAAAGCGGGAGATCACACAGATTTCCTTTGCGGAAGATCTTTTTGGGGCAGAGCGTGCAGGAAAAGATGAGGATCAAAACGTGATTTCTGTCACATATACAGATGGAAAGCGTTATGAGAAAAAGAGAAAAGACGATCTGTTTTTCCAGATTTTTGATTCTGCGCTTGCCTTTGATTCCTGTACAGATTATAAGGTCAAAAAAGAGTATCTCAGATCAGCAGGGCTGATCTTACCTGGTGCGACACTGCCAGGACAAAATTGGGTTTTGGCAGACAAGACGGCGGATTGGATGCTCGATGTGTGTGCAGAGATCGCATCTATGGAAGAGACAGAGCTCTTGAAACTTCAGGATGCGGTCTGCAAAAAGATGGCAGATGGATGCAAGCCGAAGGCAGACTGCGATCATCTGGCAAATCTGATGGAGAAAAAGACGCTCAAGACGGCTTTTCACCTCGCACTGGAAGGGAAGTATGATGTTGGACTGTACGGACCGTGGATGAGCAACAATTACGGAAGTATTCTGACATACTATGCTCTTTGCCGGACCGTGGAGTCGATGGGATACGATGTCCTGATGATTGAGCGCGGAAAAGAGCGCTATGTGCAGAGGGAAGATGCCTACGGGACATCGAGAAGATTCGCATATCAAAATTATAGGGCAATCAGCCCATTCTATGATTATGTGAACCAGAGCAAGTTAAATGACCACTGTGACACGTTCTTGCTGGGATCGAATCAGGTGTGGAATTATGGCGTGGCAAAGCGATATGGCTTTGGATTTTACTTCGATTTTGTCAGGGAAGAGAAGAAGAAGATTGCATACGCAGCTTCGTTTGCCCATCCAAAATCACACACGCCTCCTTCTGAGTATGCACATGTGATCAAACTGATGAAGCAGTTTGATGAGATCTCTGTGCGCGAGCAAGGAAGTGCTGAGGTCTTAAAGAGAGAATTTAACATAGATGGACCTGTGGTCTTAGACCCTGTCTTTCTTGCAGACCCTGCGATCTACGAAGAGCAGATTCAAAAAGTAGACAAGACGTGTGATGAGAAATTTTTGGTTTCTTATGTGCTTGACCCGACGCCAGAGTTGAGAGATGCACTGCTGGAAATCTCACGCAAAACGGGATGGAAGATAGTTCTGCTGTCTGACGGGAATAATAATGGCTGGAAAAAGACAGAAGAAGTAATCGGCGGGGATGTAGGCACGATTGTGAAAGACGCTACGGTGGAAGAGTGGCTGTATTACATGAAGAACTGTGAGTTTGTCGTGACCGATTCCTGTCAAGGAACGAATTTTTCGCTTCTGTTCCACAAACCGATGATTGTGATCGGAAATGAAAAAAAGGGAATTGTGCGTTTTGGGCAGTTGGTGAATCTGTTTGGACTGGAAAAGCGCTATGTGAAAAGTCCAGGAGACATTCTCGGAAATGATGACCTCCTGAAACCGATGGAGTTTTCAAAAATTGACGCAATAATGGAAGAACAGCGCGCGCGCTCCAAAGAATGGCTTAAGACAGCGCTGGAGAAGAAAAAAGATCTGCCAAATGATATCAGAGCGATCGCAAAACGCCAGTGCTGCGGATGTGGTGCCTGCGAAAATATCTGTCCGGTCGATGCGATCACCATGATTCAGGACAAGGAAGGGTTCTACTATCCGCTGATCGATGAAAACAAATGTATCCATTGTGGAAAATGTCTCAAGGCATGTCCTTCTGCGCATGAGAGAAATGTCAACTGGGAAAAACCGCAGTGCTATGCGGCATATACCCAGGAACCGGTCAGGGAGGTAAGCTCATCGGGCGGAATCTTTTCTCTGGTGGCGGAAGATGTGCTCGCAAGAGGCGGTGCGGTGTGCGGTGCGGCGTTCGATGAGAACTTTGAGCTGGCCCACACTGTGGTGTATGACAAAGAGGGACTTGTCAAGCTGCGCGGATCAAAATATCTGCAAAGTACCTCCAAGCGGACATACCGTGAAATCAAGCAGATTCTCGATGAGAAAAAACCAGTACTGTTCTGCGGATGTCCGTGCCAGGTGGCAGGTCTGTATGGATACCTCGGACGAGACGATGAGAATCTGTTTACCATTGACCTCATGTGCCACGGCGGTCCTTCCCCGATGGTATTCCAGAAATATCTCAAGGAAGTACACGGCGGTCAGAAGATTACCCATGTCGGGTTCCGCGATAAGGACTATTTTGGATGGTCCACTGAGATGACAGTCAAATATGAGAACGGAAAGATTTACCGCAAGACGCGTGATAAAGATCTGTATTACCGTGCATTTTTGCCGTGTCTGTCAGTCAGACCGCACTGCCAGATCTGTAAATATTCCCGCCTGTCACGCCAGGGGGATATGACACTCGCTGATTTCTGGGGTGTTCAGAAATACAATCCGCAGTACACGGACGGCAAAGGTACCTCAATTCTGGTAGTCAACAATAAAAAAGCGGATACGATGCTCAAAAAGATCAAAGAGCGCCTCGACCTGTGCGAGCCTGCCGATATCGGGTACGTTTTGACACACGGACAGCCATTTGCAAAGCCGTTTAAGACGTACAACCCGAAACGTGACCGTTTTATGGATCTGATAGAGCACAATACCATGAAAAAAGCGGTGGAGGATGTCGCAGGGGATCACTACGATGTCGGAATCTGCGGCGTGTGGACGGGTGGAAATTATGGAAGCGTGATGACATACTATACGCTGTGCCGCACGATCGAAAAGATGGGATATTCGGTTCTCATGATCGAAAAGCCGAGAATCTCGGCAAAAGATAAGCCACACCCACTGAACCATTCCAGGAGATTTGCGTATGAGCACTATCAGGCGATCAGCCCGATGTATACGCTGGCAGAGCTGCCGAATCTGAATAAAAAGTGCGATACGTTTGTGATCGGATCCGACCAGGTGTGGAATTACGGCGTCAACCGCTGGTGTAAGAACACCTATTATTTCGATTTTGCGGAAAAAGGAAAACGGCTGATTTCCTATGCTTCTTCTTTTGGACACAACCGCTCCTTCACACCGGTGGAGAAAAGGGAAGAAGTATCGAAACTTTTAAGCCGGTTTACCGGAATTTCGGTGAGAGAAAAGAGTGCCGTCTCGATTTTAAAGAGAGAGTTTGGCATAGAGGGAACACAGGTACTCGATCCAGTCTTTTTGCCGGAAGATGGTCTGTTCGATGAATTGATCGCAGATTCCTCGCATCAGGAAAAAGAAAAATACCTGCTGTCTTATATTCTGGACCCGACACCACAGATCAGGGAGGCACTCCAGTATGTGGCTGAGAAGAAGCATTTAAAATTGATCCATATTTTGGACGGAATGCCGGGATCGTTTGAGAAAAATAAAGCAAAGATGAACATGGAGAACATTGTAGAAAATGTTCAGGTGGAAGATTGGCTGTATTACCTGAAAAACTGCGCCTTTTTGATCACAGATTCGTGCCACGGTGCAAGCTTTGCGATCCGATTCCACAGACCGTTTATCTGTATCTATAACAAAAACCGCGGTGTCGATCGTTTCCTGTCGCTTGCCGGCGTCTTTGGGCTGGAAAAACGGTTTATCCCGAATGTGGAGAAGATCAGACAAGACGAGACATTGCTCGAAGAGATCGACTATACTCCAGTCGAAGAGATCCTGCAGAGAGAAAGGGCACGATCCCTCGCATGGCTTGAGGAAAAACTTGCCGCACCTGTGAAACCTTCCAAGGAAATGCAGATGAAGGGCAGAATCCGCACAATTCAGGATATGATACCAGTCGGAGTCAAGAGAAAGCTTCTGCCGCTGATAAGAGATACAAAATTTTATAAGAAATATATTAAAAAATAAGAGCAATTAGCGAGCGAACAGGGCTGCTGCGAAAAGAGGGATAAACGGACGGTCTAGACCTGATTTTTGCAGCAGCTTTTCATAAAGAGCAGAAGAAAGAAGGGATGTAAAACCATGTTGTCAGTGGTGTTGCCCGCCTACAATGAGGAAAAAATGGTGGGAAAAGCAGCGAAAGTGATTGCGGGGATTTTAGAGCAGTCGCAGATCTGTTATGAGCTGATTTTTGTCAATGACGGCTCGAAGGATAGAACGTGGGAAGAGATCAAAAAGGCATCTGAGGCGAACCCTTGTGTGAAAGGACTGATGTTTTCAAGAAATTTTGGAAAGGAATCTGCAATTTTTGCAGGTCTTGCAAATGCGAAGGGAGACTGCTGTGCGGTGATGGACTGCGATCTGCAGCATCCGCCAGAGACACTACTTGAAATGTATCATTTGTGGGAGCAAGGATATGAGGTGGTTGAGGGGGTGAAGCGCAGCAGAGGAAAAGAGAGCGCACTCCACAAGGCGAGCGCCGGGATGTTTTATAAGCTGATGACAAAGGCAGTCAAGATCGATATGTCGAGGGCGTCAGATTATAAGCTGCTGGACCGAAAAGCAGTCGACGCACTGTTGGCGATGCCAGAGAGAAATTCGTTCTTTCGCGCTTTGTCTTCCTGGATTGGATACCGCACGGCGACAGTGGAGTTTGATGTGCAGGAGCGGGAGGAAGGGGAATCAAAGTGGTCCACCTGGTCCCTGGTCAAATACGCCGTGACAAACATTGCGGCGTTCTCCGCAGCGCCGATGCAGATTGTGACAATCGCAGGGGTGTTTGTGTTTTTGCTGGCGATCGTACTCGGCGTGGAATCACTGATCCGATATTTCCTGGGCTATGCGGTGGAAGGTTTTACGACGGTGATCTTGCTGATTTTGCTGATTGGAAGTATTGTGATGATCAGCCTTGGGATCATCGGGTATTACATTGCTAAGATTTATGAGGAAGTGAAGGGCAGACCGCGCTATCTGATCTCGGCGAAAGTGGAGAATGAAGCAAAAAGAGTTGAAGAAAATCAAGATGTTTGATATACTCTCTATCAGAATTTAAGGAGAAGAGCGAGAATTCTCGGCAATTTGCTGCCGGGCAGTTCACGGGCAGAGACATCGATAAGAGGAGAAGTTTGTTGATGGAGACTTTAAAGAAAAACAAAAAGCTGATGATATATTTGGCAAAAAATGATTTCAGGACAAAGTATGCGGGGTCGTACTTTGGAATTTTCTGGGCGTTTGTGCAGCCGATGATTACGATCTTGCTATACTGGTTTGTCTTTCAGCTGGGATTTCGCAGCACAGATGTGGGAAGCGTGCCGTTTGTGCTTTGGCTGATGGCTGGATTGATTCCGTGGTTTTATTTTTCGGAGTCCGTGATCAACGGGACGAACTGTTTTCTGGAATACAATTACCTTGTCAAGAAAGTGATGTTTGAGATTGATATTCTTCCGATCGTGAAGATTTTATCGTCCTTATTTGTACATGGATTTTTCGTTCTTCTGCTGTTGGTGTGCTATGCGTTCGCAGGGTTGTTCCCGGGAATCATTGTGATCCAACTGCTCTACTATTCGGCGGCGATGATTTTGCTGTCTCTGGCATTTTCCTATCTGACATCGGCGATCGCTGTCTTTTTCAGAGATACAACCCAGATCGTGGGAATCATCATGCAGATTGGAGTGTGGATGACGCCGATCATGTGGCAGTTTGAGACGATGAATCTTCCGGTGTGGCTGAAACAGATTTTTAAACTGAATCCAATGTTTTATATTGTGCAGGGATACCGCGACACCATGATTAACCATGTGTGGTTCTTTGAGAGATGGAAAATCACGATTTATTTTTGGGTGCTCCTGATTTTGCTGTTCTTGTTCAGCAGGAAGGTTTACCGGAAATTAAAGCCACATTTTGCGGATGTATTATGATCAAGGTAGAAAAATCAGACAGGAGAAAGACAGATGAGTGAGATCGCAATTTCTGTTTCCCACGTTTCAAAGACGTATCAGCTCTATGACAAGCCGACTTTGAGATTCAAGGAAGCACTCAGTATTCATAAAAGGAGCTATCACAAAGATTTCCATGCCCTAAACGATGTCTCTTTTGAGGTTCAAAAAGGCGAGATGGTAGGGATCATCGGGAAAAACGGGGCTGGAAAATCGACCATTTTGAAAATTATCACCGGTGTTTTGAGACCGACATCGGGCGAGGTGACCATCAACGGCAAAATCTCAGCCCTCCTGGAACTCGGCGCAGGTTTTAACCCGGAGTACAACGGGATTCAAAACGCATATCTGAGCGGGACGATGATGGGATTTTCAGAGGAAGAGATGGAAAAAAAGATCCCGGAAATCTTAAAGTTTGCAGATATCGGGGATTTTATCAGACAGCCGGTCAAGACGTATTCAAGCGGAATGTTTGCGCGCCTTGCTTTTGCGGTGGCGATCAGTGTGGAGCCGGATATCCTGATTATCGATGAGGCGCTGTCCGTGGGAGATGTGTTTTTTCAAGCAAAGTGCTATAAGCGGATGGAAGACTTGAAGAACAGCGGAAAGACGGTGTTGTTCGTGACGCACGACATGGGAAGTGTGATGAAGTACTGTGAGCGCGCGATCATCATCAATGACGGGAGAAAGTATGCAGAAGGACCGACACGACAGATGATTGATCTCTACAAGAAGATTTTGGTCGGTCAGGACGAGGAACAAGCACAGCAGGAAGGCAAGGAGGAGAAAAAAACAACTCCGGAGCTGAAAGTGCAGAAAGGGACGTGGCTTGACTATATGCTGCTGAACCCCAATTTGCAGGATTATGGCGATGGAAGAGCGCGGATTGTCAGTTTTGGAATTTTTGACCATGAAGATCAGATTTCCAACACGATCTATAAGATGAAACAGTTTACAATCAAGATGAGAGTGAAATTTCAGGAGACGATCGAGCATCCGATTTTTGCCTTCAGCATCAAGGATCTGAAAGGCAATGAACTTGCCGGGACGAACACCATCATCGAGAAGACGGACACGGGCATCGTGCAGGCGGGGGAGATGGTTGAGATTTCTTTCACGCAGAAGATGGTTTTGCAGGGAGGACAGCACTTGCTCTCTCTGGGGTGCACAGGATACGAGGGAGACGACCTTGTTGTCTATCACAGATTGTACGATGTGTGCTGTATCCAGGTATTATCACAGAAAACAACGGTCGGATTTTGCGACTTAGATTCCACGGTAGCATACAGAAGGAGTATCACAGATGCAGAAAATTAAAAAGATTCTTGCAATGATTTGGCTGTGTATCCGAAAGCCAAAAACATTCTTAAAAGGGATTCGCTATCTTATGGTGCACGGACCAAAGGGGTTTCTGGATAACTTTAAGCACCGCGCAGATTATGAGCTGCATCCGTATGAGGCGGAGCAGGTGGCAGTGGAGCCTTGTACAGGGGATATTTTATTTTCAATTTTGATGCCAGTCTATAATGTAGAAATTCAGTGGCTGGAGGCGGCGATTGACTCGGTCAGACATCAGAATTACCAAAACTGGGAACTGTGTATTGTGGACGACTGTTCGACCGATACACGGATCCGTTCTTATCTTGAGAAGATTCACGACGAGAAGATTAAGATTCGGTTTCAGGCAAAAAACGGAGGAATCTCTGAGGCGACGAATGCAGCGGCATCTCTGGCAGAGGGACAATATCTGATTTTGATGGACAACGATGACGAGCTGGCACCTCATGCGCTGTACGAATTTTATGAGAGAATCAAGAAAACGGATGCGGATATCCTGTACAGTGATCAGGATATCATTGATCAGGAAGGAAACCACAGGGAGCCGTTTCACAAGCCGGACTGGTCGTATGATCTGCTCCTGAGCCAGATGTATATCGGGCATCTTTTGGGGTTCCGAAAAAGTCTGTTTCAAAAGATCGGTGGTTTCCGCTCAGAGTACAATGGAAGTCAAGACTATGATCTGATGCTGCGGCTGGTCGAGCAGACACGCAAAATTGAGCATATTCCCAAAATTCTATACTATTGGAGAGCTCTTCCAAGTTCTACAGCATCAAACCCGGATTCTAAGCCATATGCGCAGACAGCAGGGCTTCTGGCGATCCAGAGCCATTTGGATCGCGTCTACGGAGAAGGGGCGGCGACGGCAAGCGAGACGGATTCTTTGTTTGTGTACGATGTCCGCTTCCACTTGAAGGAAAAACCGCTCGTATCGATCATCATGCCGACGAAGGATCACGCAGATTATTTAAGAGGCGTGATCGACACGATCGAGCAGAAGACGACCTATCCGAACTACGAGATTATCTTGTTGAACAATAATTCCGTGGAGGACGAGACGAGACAGTATTTCGAGGAAGTGCAAAAGAGTTATCCAAATGTGCGGGTGATCGATGCGCTCTTTGAATTTAACTGGTCAAAATTAAACAATTTTGGCATCCGCCATGCAAAAGGCGATGTCTTTTTGTTCATGAACAATGATATGGATGTGATTACGCCGGATTGGATGGAGCGTCTGACGGAGAAGGTGATGCGCAGAGGAACCGCAGTGGCGGGAGGACTTTTGCTGTATGAGGATGGCACGATCCAGCATGCGGGCGTTGTCGCGGGCATGGGAGGATGGGCGGATCATGTCTTTAAAGGAATGAAACCCGTGCACTACGGATCGCCGTTTCTCTCGCCGATGGTGACGCGCAATGTGACAGCGGTGACGGGGGCATGTATGGCGATCTCGAGGGAGACGATCGAGGCGATTGGAAATTTCGACGAGCGTTTTATCATCTGTGGAAGTGACATCGAGATCTGTATCCGGGCAATCGAGAGAGGATATGTCAATGTGTATGATCCTTATGTGCAGCTCCACCACTTTGAGTCGAAAAGCCGCGATTCCTATATTCCGGAGATTGATTTTAAACTTTCTTATGAAATGTATAAAAATTATCACGACCACAGCGACCCGTATTACAATGTGTGTCTTGACATGAACAGCTGTGTGCCGAGAGTAAAAGAAAAACAGTAAGAGGATAAAGCCGATGAAAAAAAATTTGATTAAACGAGCAATCCGAAAGGCGGCAAACATGGTCGTTGAGGAGACTACACCGCTTGACACCAACGTGGCAGAGATCACACCGTATACGTTTCGCAGGATTTCAAGGGAGAGAAAGAGGATGAATCTTCTTGTCCCGTCGATCAATCCGGAACACGTTTTTGGTGGGATTTCCACAGCACTGAAATTTTTTGACGCACTGATCTCGGCGACGGGGTATGACAGCAGAATCATTCTGGTGGATGCGGCGCCGAGCGAGGAGGCGAAGGCACAGTATAGAGACCGCTACGTTTTTGTGGAGCCGGAAGAAGACAGCGATGAGAACAGACAGATTGTGCCGTACAGCAACCGGTTTGAGCGCAGTATCCCTGTCTCTGAGAAGGACTATTTTATGTTCACGGGATGGTGGACGGCGTTCTGTGCACAGGAGGCATACCACAGATTTGAAAAAGAATGCGGAATTCGCCCCAACCCTTTCCTGAACTTTATTCAGGATTATGAGCCGGGATTTTACCCGTGGTCTACGAGGTATCTTCTTGCAGATTCCTCGTACAAAGACGATTATCCGCAGATTGCAGTCTTTAATACAGGACTTTTGAGGGATTATTTTATCCAGAATGGATACTATTTTTCCTGGATGTTTTCTTTTGAGCCAGTCCTCAACGCCACATTGAAAAAGCATCTCGATGAGATGAAAAACCCTGTGAAAAAAAAGAAACAGATTCTTGTCTACGGCAGACCGGGGACGGAGCGCAATGCTTTCAACCTGGTGGTCGCGATCTTGAAAAAATGGGTATGGCTTCAGAGCGATGTGTCAGAATGGGAAATTCTATCTGCGGGGGAAACACACGAGACGGTCGATCTCGGAAATGGAAAAACTCTCCGATCGGTGGGCAAATTGACACTGGATGAGTATGCAAAGGTGCTGGAGGAATCCTATGCAGGCATTTCGCTGATGGCATCGCCTCACCCGAGCTATCCGCCGCTTGAGATGTCTGTGTTTGGCATCAAAGTAATCACGAACACATTTGCGAACAAAGATTTAAAAGATTTTAATGAGAATATTGTGTCACTGAACCGCATCAGTCCCGATGTGGCGGCGCAAAGCCTAAATGAAATCTGTGACGGCTATCAGTCAGAAATTTCTATGACGAAAGCAAACAGAGAATATTGTGAAAATCAGAATCCATTTTCGTTCCTGGAAGAAATTAAGTCGATTCTGGGATAAGAATGGTTTCACCGGGGGTACAGCAGCAGGAGGGAATATTTTTGAAAGAACAAGTGGGAAAAGTTACGATGGATTATACTTTTTATTCCGGCAGTGACGAGTACAGCGATGGAGAGATCGAGCAGGAATTGTTTGACATGGTCAAGGAAGAGTCGGACTGGAATAAAATTTTAAAAAAAGAGACACGCTGGCCGATTTTATATCATATGTCGCCAGTGCGAGAGAACATTATTGAATGGTATCCTTTTACACGGGATGCAAAAGTACTGGAGATCGGATCAGGCTGCGGAGCTGTGACCGGGGCACTATGCCGGATGGCACGCTCTGTCACCTGCGTCGAACTCTCAAAGCGCAGATCGCTGATCAATGCCCTGCGCCACAGACAATGTTCGAACCTGAATATTATTGTGGGAAATTTCAATGATGTGGAAATCAACCAGCAATTTGACTATATCACGCTGATCGGCGTGTTTGAATATGCGGCATACTATACACAGACGGAAAATCCGTTTCCCGATTTTCTGAGAAATGTTGGAAAGATGTTAAAGCCAAGCGGAAAAATTTTGATGGCGATTGAGAATCAGTATGGTCTGAAGTATTGGGCAGGAGTCAGGGAAGACCACACAGGCAAATATTTTGATGGTCTGGAAGGATATCCGAGCGGCGAGAGCCATGTCAGGACGTTCTCAAAAGATAGGCTGATTGCAATCATCGAGGAGGCAGGCTTCTCCAACGTGACCTTTTATTATCCGTTTCCGGATTATAAATTTCCGACACAGATTTTTTCGGACGATTATCTCCCAAAGGAGGAGGATCTGATCTGCGCGCTGAAGACGTATGACAACAGCCGAGTGAAGCTGTTTAATGAGACGGCAGTCTATCAGGGATTGATTGAGGAAGGAAAATTTGATTTCTTTTCTAATTCGTTTTTTGTGGAAATCGGAAGAAAATAGAGGGTGATCATCTTGAAAAAAATATATGCGAAATTTACGAGGGAACGTGCAGAGAGTTTCCAGATCGAGACGGCGATCTATGAAGGAAAAGATGGAAAAAAAGTTTCCAAAAGACCGTTAAATGAGAAGTCAAAAGAGCACATTGAGAAGATGTATGAGAATTATATTTATTTTTGTGCCCATGGAAGTGAATATTATACGCCCTGCCAGAAGGATGGACGAGAGATTTTCTTCCCTTACATCGAGGGAGATACGTTTTACAATCGCCTTCTGTTGGCACTGCGCGATGAGAAGATAGACCAGTTTTTTGTGCTTTTGCAGGAATATCAGGACTTTGTGCGCAATTTCTGCGTGCAGGAGACAGAAGAATTCCAGATGACAGAAGAATTTCGAGATATATTTGGCGATCAGAAAGGGCTGGAGGGAAAAGAGGCAAGCAGGATGCTTGATATTGATCTGACTTTGGACAATATCATTTTAGAAGAAAGTACCGGAAGACCCCAGATCATTGACTATGAATGGGTGTTTCCGTTTCCGATACCGGTTGATTTTATCTTTTACCGCACTGTCCTGGCGATGTATGTCAAACACGGTCAGGAATTAGTCCAGCTGGTAGATCCTGAGAATCTGTATGAGCTGTTTCATCTGAGTCAGGAGGATCGTGCCACTTATCAGTCGATGAATGAGCATTTTAATGCATATGTCAACGGCGGCGAGGAATCCTACGAGAAAACGCTGAAAGCGTATGAGAAAAACACATATGAGTGGGAGCGATTAAAGGAAGGAAGCATCCAGTTCACTCAGATTTTTGCGGCGAAGGACTTGAATTTTAAGGAAGAGGACAGCATGGTTTTACGGCTGGAGGAGTCCCAGATGGAAGTCAAGGCAGAGATGGACTTGCGCCCATATGACCACATCGGAATGCTGCGAATTGATCCGCTCAATGAGCCATGTGAGATTGAGATGGGAAAAATCTATCTCTATGCGGGAGAGACCAGAAAAGAAATTGTCCACCAGGATTTAAAGAACAATGCCATCTTGAACAGGGGAAATATTTATCTGTTTGAAGATCCGGATCCGATGTTTCTGATTCCGATGGATCCGGAGATGAAATGGGATAAGATCGAGGTGAACTTTTGTTTTCTCCTGAAAGATCAGCTCAAGAAAGAGCAGGTCGATCAGATGGTCCGTCTCGTAAACGATATTGAAAATAAGCTGGCAAGAAAAATGGTGGAGCTGGAGACACGCTGCGAACAGATTGGGGAGCTGAAAGAGGAAATTCTGAGGTTGCAGGGCAGATTAAAGTTTATTGAATCCACAAAAGCGTATCGCTGGTTTATCAAAAAGAAAGTAAAAAAATTTTTCCACATTGAGTAGAGGGGCAGAGGCAGCACAGACCTGAAGATATGGTATGCCGCATGTGAGGCGGCGGATCTTTCAAGTGAAGATGTGGAGAGACAGAAAGGGCGTAAAATGGAAAAATTAAGGGGAAAATGGAAGGAAAACTGGAAGGAATGGAGCTTTGTTCTCGGGATGTTTGCCATATTTCTGATCTGGGCGGCAGTTTTGCCGTTTGACTCAGCGCCAGATGAGGCGATGCGCTTTCAGATTCCAGCCTATATTTTAAACTATGGGAGACTGCCAAACGGGGCAGATCCATTGATCCGTGACGGTCAGTGGGGCATCTCCTATGGCTTCGGACCGCCGCTTGCGGCGATAGTCAGTGCGGCTTTTATGAAAGTGATGGGATTATTCTCAAAGACCGATGAGGCATTTCGATATGCCTGCCGTATCGTCAGCGCACTCTGCGGAGCAGGAGTGGTCGGGATGACGATTCTGATCGGGAAGAAGCGTTTCGCAAAAGAAGAGAGAGTTTTCTTTGTGGCGCTTGTTGCTTTCCTGCCGCAGTTTGTGTTCTTGAGTTCCTATATCAACAACGATGCAATGGCACTTTTGGGGACGGCTGTGATTGTGTATGCGTGGATCTGCGGTCTTGAGAGCCAGTGGAACAGGCGCTCCTGTGTGATGCTTGCGCTTGGAATCGTGGTCTGCACTCTGACTTATTATAACTCTTACGGTTTTATTTTATGCAGCATTTTACTGTTCATAATTTCCGTCCTATACCAAAAACAGGGAATATCAGGCTTACTCAAAAAAGGACTGCTGATCTCGGTGATTGTGATTGGGCTGGCGGGATGGTATTTTGTGCGCAATTATATGCTCTATGACGGAGATTTCCTGGGGATGGCGACGAGCACAAAGTACGCAGAGCTGTATGCCGTACCGTCGCTGAAACCATCGATGCGCCACACACCGATGAATGATGGCTTATCTCTGTTTGAGATGCTGAAGGACGGGCAGTGGTTCCAGGTATTTTACAAGAGCTTTATCGGGACATTCGGATATATGGAGATTTTGCTGCCGAACTGGGCTTACACATTCTACACAGATCTGTTCTGGCTTGCCTCGATCGGGGGAATCTGGTATCTGTTTGACTGGATCAGGGCGGGAAAATCTGGAAGAAAGCAAGAGAGGCAGAAGAGGACATGGGAGTGGAGACTGTTTGATGCTATGATGGTGATCTCCGCTGTGATACCGAACTTGCTCAATCTCTGGTATTCTTACAGCAGTGACTATGAGCCTCAGGGACGCTACAGTATGCCGATGCTGGTTCCGCTCATGTATTTTGTGACGAAGGGACTGTTCTTTCTGAAGAAAAAACTGCTGAAAGAGCAGATGCAGAAAAAGACCATCCGGTTTTTCATAATTTTGCTCGGCGTGATCGTGATCTGGAGTCTGGTCGGTACGATCATTCCGTACTATTATGGATAAGGGAGAACCGGAGAAAATAAGGGAAGGAAAAGACAAATGATCGATTTTAATATCCCGCCATATACGGGAAAAGAGCTTGACTATATCAGAGAGGCAATAGAATCTGGAAAAATCTGCGGTGATGGGATGTTCACAAAAAAATGTTCTGACTGGATGGAGGAGCGATATCATGCTGAGAAAGTGCTGTTGACGACTTCCTGCACACATGCGCTGGAGATGGCAGCCTATCTCGCTGGAATTTCACCGGGGGACGAGGTGATTTTGCCTTCCTACACCTTTGTATCCACAGCAGATGCTTTTGTGCTCAGGGGGGCAAAGCTCGTCTTTATCGATGTACACCCGGAGACGATGAATATGGATGAGCGTCTTTTGGAGGCGGCGATCACAGAAAAGACAAAAGCAATCGTGCCTGTCCACTATGCCGGGGTGGCATGTGAGATGGATGTGATCATGGAGATCGCCAAAAAACACCACCTGTCTGTGATTGAGGATGCAGCGCAGGGAGTGGAGGCTTTTTATAAAGGAAAAGCGTTAGGCACGATCGGAGATTTTGGGTGCTATAGCTTTCATGAGACAAAAAATTACAGTATGGGAGAAGGCGGAGCACTTCTGATGCAGGACCCCAAATATGTGGAGCAAGCAGAAATTCTCAGAGAAAAGGGGACAAACCGGTCTAAATTCTTTAGAGGAGAGATTGATAAATATACGTGGGTGGATTTTGGGTCTTCCTATCTGCCAAGTGAGCTCAATGCGGCATACCTGTGGGCACAGCTGGAATGTGCACAGCAGATATTGGATGATCGCATGGCAACGTGGAATTTCTATCATGAAAATCTTAGAGATCTCGAGGAAGACGGATGTATCGTGCGCCCATATGTGCCGCCATACGCAAAGCATAATGCCCACATGTATTATCTGAAAACGAAAGATATCGAGGAGAGGACGAGACTGATCCAGTTTCTGAAAGAAAACGGGATCCATTGCGTCTTTCACTATATTCCTCTTCACTCCTCAACAGCAGGAAGACAATTTGGTCGATTTTTCGGGGAGGATCGCTATACAACAAGAGAGAGTGAACGTCTGATGAGACTTCCGATGTACTATGGCATGAGAGAAAGTGACCGAGGTTATGTGACGGACATGATTCATCAGTTTTATCGTCAGAAGAGATGAGCGGTGGGATGGAGAAAAAGAGATGAGCAGACAGAAGATCGCATGGAGAAAAATGATAAAAAAATTGTCGCCGTACACGATCCGAAAAGGGATTCTTTACCTGAAACATTATGGGATCAAAGAGTTTGCATTGAAGTTTACGGAGCGCTTTGAGGCGTCGGATATCGATTACCACAAATGGTTTCTGGAACATCGAGCGACGCAGGAAAAACTGGAGGAGCAGAAAAAGAAGCACTGGAAAAACCCGGTTGTGATCAGCATAGCCGTGCCGGTCTATAAGACGCCAGAGCCTTTTTTGCGTCAGCTGCTCGAATCGGTCAGAGAACAGAGTTACCCGCACTGGGAGTTATGTTTTGCGGATGGCGGTGAGGAAGATGTGAACACCGAGAAGATCATCCTGGAATACCAGAGGAAAGATGAGAGGATTCATTATCAGCGTCTGGAGAAGAATCAGGGAATCTCTGACAATACAAATGCGGCGCTTGCGATGGCATCGGGAGATTATGTGGCATTGCTGGATCACGATGATCTGTTGGAGCCGGACGCCCTGTATGAGATTGCAGAAAAGATCGCCAAAGAAAAGGCAGATGTCCTTTACACCGATGAGGATAAGATCACCGGGGACGGGAAGGAATATTTCCAGCCACATTTTAAGCCCGGCTTTAACCTGGATCTTCTGCGCTCGAACAATTATATCTGTCATTTTTTTGTGGTAAGAAAAGAGATTGCACAGAAAGTGGGAGGTCTGAGAAAGGAATTCGATGGGGCACAGGACTATGATTTTATTTTCCGGTGTATTGAGAATAGTGAGCGGATTGTTCATATTCCAAAGATTTTATACCATTGGAGGACACACAGGGAATCTACAGCAGACAATCCGGCGAGCAAATTGTATGCCTTTGAGGCAGGAAAACGTGCAATCGAACATCATTTAGAGAGAACCGGAGTGGAGGCGGAAGTGTCACACACCAAAGATTATGGTTTTTACCGGGTCAAGTATCCGTGTAAAGGAGAGCCACTGATCTCAATCGTGATTCCAAATAAGGACCAGAAGAAGACACTGGAAAAATGTCTGGAATCTATCTGGAAAGTGAGCACTTACCACAATTTTGAGATCCTTGTCGTGGAGAACAACAGTGAGCAGGAAGAGACTTTCGCGTATTACAGAGAGATCGACGGCAGACACAATGTCCGTGTGCTTTTCTGGAAAGACGAGTTTAATTACTCAAAAATTAATAATTTTGCCATAGAGCAGGCGCGGGGAGATTACATAATCTGTCTGAACAACGATATGGAAGTGATCTCACCGGACTGGATAGAAGAACTGCTTGGTCATTGTCAGAGACAAGAAGTGGGCGTTGTGGGGGCGAGGCTGTACTATCCGGATCACACGATTCAGCATGCCGGTATTGTGATCGGTATGGGCGGAATCGCAGGCAGCATGTTTGTCGGGATGGATGGCAGAAAGAGCGGCTATCTGCACAAGGCAGCGATCCAGCAGGATATGAGTGCAGTGACGGCGGCATGTATGATGGTGAAAAAACAAATCTTTCAGGAAGTGGGAGGATTTGAGGAAAAGCTGGCAGTCGCATTCAATGATGTCGATTTTTGCCTGAAAGTCAGAGAAAAGGGTTATCTTGTCGTGTATGATCCTTATGTCGAACTGTATCATGACGAATCAAAGACGAGAGGTGCCGAGGACACGAAAGAGAAAGTACGGCGTTTTCAAGGTGAGATTGAATATATGAGAAAAAGGTGGATGAATCTGTTAAAACAGGGAGATCCTTATTATAATCCGAATTTGTCATTAAAAAAATGGGATTATTCGATTCGCCCATAGAAAAAGCAGTGGAAAGTGAAAGGCAGAGATGATGGAAGAGAGAAAAACGGCAGTATCGATCATCATTCCGAACTGGAATGGAAAAGAGTATCTGAGAGATTGCCTGAAAAGTTTAGAACAGCAAACCTTTCGCAGCTTTGAGGTGATTGTCGTGGACAATGGCTCGGATGATGGAAGTATCGAGATGGCGGCGGAAGAATATCCTTGGGCGAAAGTGGTGGCGCTTGAGAAAAATGAAGGATTTTGTAAAGCAGTCAACATAGGAATCCGTGCCTCAAAAGCACCGTATGTTATTTTGCTGAACAATGACACGCGTGCAGACAAGATGTTTGTCAGAGAGATGGTGGCAGGGATACGAAAACGACCGAGATGTTTTTCGTGTCAGGCGAAGATGCTCCAGATGAGCCAGCCTGATCTGATCGACGATGCGGGAGATTTCTATAGTGCGCTGGGATGGGCGTTTGCAGATGGAAAGGGAAAGCCGCAGGAAAAATATAGGAGTGAGCGAAAGATTTTTTCGTCGTGTGCAGGAGCAGCAATCTACCGCAGAGCGATCCTCAATGAGATTGGTCTGTTTGATGAGGTGCATTTTGCATATCTGGAGGATTTAGACATCGGATACCGCGCAAACGTGTGCGGGTATGAGAATTGGTTTTTGCCAAAGGCAAAAGTGTATCATGTCGGAAGCGGAACGACAGGATCCATGCACAATGGATTTAAAGTAAAATATTCCGCAAGAAATAATGTATATCTGATCCATAAGAATATGCCGTGGTGGCAGATTGTGTGGAATTTTCCATTCTTGGCAGCAGGATGCGTGATAAAGGGAATTTTTTTTCAGAGAAAAGGATTTGGGTCAGATTATCGTCAGGGAATCCGTGAGGGAATTAGTCTGTGCAGGGAGCATAGAAAAGTCAAATATCAAAGAGAGAAAATCAGAAATTATCTTAATATTCAGATAAATTTGTGGAAAAATGTAAAAAAATCTGTGTTTAGATGAGAGCGAAAATCTTAAAAAAGTCGAAAAATTCGAAATCGTAGTTGCCCTTTGAAAGAGTATCATGTATGATAAAAAGGATAGACGCAGAGCAGAGAGGTGAGATATTTGATTAAGGACAATCAAAAGTATTTTAATCGGCTGCATGTAGTAATGGACGGAGTCATCATAGCAGTATCTTATCTGATCGCCTGGTATCTGCAATTTACATTTTTTGTGGATGAGACGACAGGAAAGCTTTCTGATAAAGTGTATCTGTCTACTATGCTTGTGATTGTGCCGGGATTTTTGCTGCTTTATTGGATTTTCCAGATGTATACCCCAAAAAGAGTGCAGGGCAGAAGACTGGAATTCAGCAACATTGTGAAGGCGAACATGACGGGGCTTGTAATCTTTATGGCGGCCTCTTTCTTGATTAAGCAGATGGATTTCTCCAGACAGATGATTTTAAACTTTGTCGGATTGAATGTTTTTCTGGAGACACTGGCGCGCAATATGATCCGGAAAGTCCTGATGGATATGAGGCGCAGCGGAAGAAATCTGAAACATATCATCTTGGTCGGGTACAGCAGGGCAGCGGAAGAGTATATTGACCGCATCAAGCAAAACCCACAGTGGGGATATCAGGTACAGGGAATCCTGGATGACAAGGTAAAAGTAGGGACAACGTACAAAGGAGTTCCCATACTCGGGAAAAATCAGAAATTGCCTGAAATTTTGGAGCAGAATGATCTCGATGAGATTGCGATCACGCTGGGGTTAAGCGAATACTATAAATTGGAGCGCGTGGTGGCACAATGTGAAAAATCAGGGGTTCACACGAAGTTCATTCCCGATTATAATAATATTATTCCGACAAAGCCGTATACGGAAGATTTGCAGGGACTTCCGGTCATCAACATCCGCCATGTGCCGCTGACAAACACGTTTAATAACTTCATCAAGCGGGTGATGGATCTGGCAGGTGCCCTGTGCGCGACCGTTCTGTTTTCACCTGTCATGCTTTTGACAGCGATCATGATCAAACTGACA
>JALEVQ010000004.1 GCA_022788205.1 Robinsoniella sp.
TAATGTATGGAGCTGACTAATACTAATAGGTCGAAAGCTTAACCATAAGGTTGGTAGAAATGGTTAAGAGAACGGATGGAGAAGACAAAGTCGAAGTTGAGAAGAAGAGAAAACAGATCTGTGTGTAGTTTTGAAGGTACATGAAAAATAAAAAGGGTGGCTAGAAATAGTCACTTCTGTTTATTTATTCCAGTTAATTTTGAAATTTTAGATATTTTGAATTGACAAATTACTGTTTTTGTGGTATAAATAAATCAGATATAGAGGGGTTTGGTCAAGTGGTATGACAGAAGTCTCCAAAACTTTTAGTGGGAGTTCGATTCTCTCAACCCCTGTTCTAGAGATCCAGAAATACGAGATGTATTTCTGGATTTTTTTGTTGCAGTAAAGCGAAATGATAGGAATCAATTGAAATTGATACTTGAAAAAAAGAAAAATGTATGATAAATTATAAGTGACTTTAAAAATCTTAAAGCAACATCACAAACATATAATTTCTAATCTTCTATCTATATGATCTTTTGTGATGGATCTTATTTATTCCCAAATGAATCATAGCCGAACCGAAGAGAACAGCAGGAATGTCGGCGGAAAAAGACATTGCGGTTGAAGCACAAAGGAGGAATGACTTAAAAGAGAAAGAGCAGCAACATTGGAGATCGAGGCAATACGGTCAAAAAACAGGAAAACAAAAAGAAAGGAGAGAATGCCCGGCAAAAGATGACTCTTATAGACGAATTTTGCCCTTCTTTTGGCTGGAAGAATGTCTGGAAGACGAAGAGATGGCTGATTGACGGAAAAAATGGTATCTTATGGAGATCGTAAATATCAGAGATCAGAAAGGATGGGCATTGGAGAAAATATGAAGTGGAAAAGACAAAATAGAAAGCAAAACACGAGACAGAGGAAAAGAGGCGTGTTGATTGTACTGAGTGTATTGGTTTTATGCTCTGCAATAGGATATCAATATCAGGGAAAAGAGAGACAGATAGGATATGTTTCGCTTAGGAAAGCAGAAGGAAAGACCATATCCGAGGCGTACTCAGAGGAGGAAGAGACAGGGGATATTCCGGAAACGGAAAGTGAAAGAGAAATACAAGAGAATCCAGAGACCGAGAGCGAGGAGAAAACTGAGAGGGATCCAGAGACTGAAAGCGAGAGGAATCCAGAGACCGAAAGCGAGGAGGAAAGCGAGAGGAATCCAGAGACCGAAAGCGAGGAGGAAAGCGAGAGGAATCCAGAGACCGAAAGCGAGGAGGAAAGCGAGAGGAATCCAGAGACCGAGAGCGAGGAGAAAACTGAGAGGGATCCAGAGACTGAAAGCGAGGAGGAAAGCGAGAGGAATCCAGAGACTGAAAGCGAGGAGGAAAGCGAGGACATTCCGGAGATAGAGGGTGATCTAGAGCCTGAGTCGGAGAGCGAAAGTGAAGTCGAGAGTGAATCAGAGAACAGGCAAGAGATGGAAAGTGAAAAGGCAATGCCATTCGAAGTGATTCTGGTGACTGGGGGAAGATATGCAAGGGCGGCAAATCAGGCATCGGTGGATACCTTTGGAGAGTTGGAAATCCTGGGAGCACGCACGGCATACAAACATCACAAAGAAACCTTTCAGACGATTTATTGTCTCAACTATATCAGAAATGGAGCTTATGGAATCTATGGATCTGACCGCTTGACGCCGGTACATCCTTCGATCACTTATGTGTTGGCAAAAGGAATGAAACTGGCAAAAAATAATGAGACGATGGATGTGATGTATCGGGGAGAAAATGATCAAGAAAGTTATTACATCACACAGATGGCACTTCATCTTGTGAATGCCGCAATCGGAGGAGAAGAAGATATCTCTGGATATCTGGATGCGTCAAAAAATCCATCTGTTTACCAAAAAATTTATGCGCTCTACCAGGATGCTATGGCACAGAAAGAACCCATTGTAGATGGGGGAGGATACACAAAAGAAGTAACATGTGAGATTTTGCCGAAGACACAGAATACTTGGATCAAAGATGAAGGAAAAGGAGGATATCGGACAAAAGAAAATTTCAAGATAAAGGTCAGCGATCCTACCAGAGTATTTGAGTCCAGTGTTTCTATATCGAACAGCACGGTGACAGGCTTATCTGTTGTGGAAGCGGGAGAAGACTGCTATTATCTCCACGCGACGGACAAAGCGTTTGAGGAATTAAAAAAACAGAGTCAGATAAAGATTACAATGTTGTGGTCAGGGCAGGTACAGGAAAAGACAGGGTACCGTTACATTCACTTATCAGGAGACTGGCCAGGGATCACGGACTATCAGGACTTGATTTTTTTAGAAGATGCGGAGCAGCCGGTGACACTTCAGCAGACGGCGTCAGCGACACTGGAGGTTGTGCCGGCAGAAAAAGGAAAGATTACCGTGATCAAGAAAGATGAGGAGACACAAAAAGGTCTGAAGGGGGCTGTCTTTGGAATCTATGAAGAACGGACATGCAAGACATTAGTGACCAAAACAGGGAGCAGTGATGAGACGGGAAGTGGTTCTACTCCAGAATTTGAGCTCAAAGAGAGTGGATCGTATTTCTTAAAAGAAATCAAGGCACCTCTCTATCATGTTCTTGATCAGACCGTGACAGAGATTCCTGTCGAAGATTTAAAAGGGGGCAAGACTGTCACCTATATCAGAGAAAATAAAGCTCAGAAGGGAAAAATAATACTTCAGAAGGAAGATGACAACCCAGAGGAGGAGAGAATAGAGGGCAGTTTAGAAGGAGCTGTCTATCTGGTTTTTGCAAAAGAGATCATCTGTAAGACAGATTTGGTCACAACTGCATATGTGGCATACCAAGAAGGAGACGATGAGACATCAAAATCGTTTGTGGGATCTCTGACGACAGATGAAAATGGAAAAGCAGAGATCAACGGGCTTTATCCGGGAAAGTATCTTGTGTTTGAGAAGACACCAAGCGAAGGGTATCAGAGAGAAGAGGTAATTCATGAAGTGGAAGTGCTTCCTGAGAATGAGACACAGACTCTCATAACAAAACAGGTCACATCAAAAGAAAAGAAAATCCGAGGTGACCTGGAATTAAAGAAGACGGGAGAGAAGAATGGCGAGATGATTGCACTGGAAGGAGCCGAGTTTGTGATCACCTCCAAAAAAGATGGCAGGGAGATCGCTGTGCTGGTGACAGACAAGGACGGATATGCGACAACGAAAAAAGAAAATATGGAGGGGAATCTCATATATGGCACATATCTTGTGACAGAGACAAAAGCGCCGGAAGGATACGAGGAAGCAAAACCGTTTGAAGTGAAAATCGAAGAGAATAATCACCTATATCAATACGAAGTAGAAAACCGTCAGAAAAAAGGAACACTGCAGATTCAAAAAATTGATGCAGAGACCAAGAAAGCCATTCCAGCTGCAGGAGTAGAGTTCCGGATTCTGGAAAAAGAGAGCGGGCATCTTGTTGTGCAGGATCTCAAGACAGATTCGACAGGGAAGATCACTTTGGAGGAAGGGCTTCCGTTTGGAACATATCTGCTGGAAGAAGTCACAGCTCCTCCTGGATACCAGAAGGGCAAGATAGAAGAATTTTCTATTGATCAGGAAAAACTTGTTCAGATAGTATATGAAAATGTGCCGGTGAAAGGAAAAATTACACTTCAAAAACAAGAACGGGAGAGTGGAGAAGGGCTATCTCAAGTTGTATTTGTGATTACTGCGAAGGAAGATATTGTGACGCTGGATGGAAGTGTCCGACTAAAAGCAGGGGAGATCGCCGATACGGTGACAACGGACGAAAATGGTCAGGCAGTGAGCAGAGAATTATATCCAGGATTGTATGAGATCTGTGAAGAAAAACAAAAGCCAGGATATGTAAAAGAGATAGATCCAAGAGAGATCCGCATTAAGGAAAACGGAGAGATCACAGAGAAAATAATCTTTGAAAATGATCCGACCAGACTGAAAATAAAAAAGACAGAGGAAGGATCCGAAAAAGGACTGGAGGGAGTTGTTTTTCAAATCTGGAGAGAGGGCGAAGAAAAAGAATTTTACACAACAGATAAAAATGGCGAGATTGTGGCAGAGCGTCTGGTACCGGGAACTTATTATGTGGAAGAAGCAAAAGCAAAAACAGGCTATATAAAGGCAGAACAGAGATTTTCTTTTGAGGTAGACCAGGATGGAAAAATCAATGGAAAAACAGAAGTGGAATATCATGCTTCGAACACAAAAATGGAAGCTAAAATAAAGGTTGCAAAGCTTGCCGATAAGACTACAGGGGTGTACCTGGAGGATGGAAGATATCAGGGGAAAAAAGTAAGCGGCATCTATACTTCTGGGGAAATGGTAGAATATCGTATTTTAATTACAAACAGCGGGAACGTGACCGCAAAGGAAATCACAGTGTGCGATCAAATGCAGGAAGAACTCAAGAGGCAAGTGGTGGAGGAAAGTGCTGAGTTTACGACAGAAACTGGAGATTATCAGACAACTTTTGGAAAGCATACGATGGTGACAAGGATTTCGGCGACGGAGATTTTGATTGAAGAGTTAGTTCCAGGCGATAGTTTAGAGGTGAGGTTTCGAGTGCTTCTGAGAGAAGACGCCATAAAGAGTGAGGAGCTGGAAAACAGAGTCTATGTGACAGGCAAATATGAGCCGGAAGAAGGGGTAAAAGAAGCGATTCCGGAGGATGAAGATGATTGGGACAGCGATAAAATAAAAATAGAAAATGAGATTGTGGTAGAAATTCTGAAGGTGGATGCGCAGACAGAACAGCCGCTGAAGGGGGCGACTCTGGCAGTTTTGGACGACAAAGGTATTCTCATTGATGAATGGGTCAGCCAGGAACAAGCGCATCGCGTAGAAGGAGTGGAAGTGCGAAAGGTATATACATTGAAGGAGATTGAGGCGCCAGAAAATTATCAGCGTGCATCCAGTTTTACCTTTACAGTTCTTGACACAAAGAAAGTACAGACAATTGTGATGAAAGATGAGCCGGTGCCGGAGGAGATTTCCACAAACCCACAGTCTCCATCCACAAAACCAGTTGCAAAAACGGGCGATGAGACAGAGATTGCGAGATATGTGGCAAGTATCCTGATGGCAGTATGTATTGTAGGCACAATCCTCATGAAAAGAAGAAAAAAAGATGAGACATAAAGAAATTTTCTTACTATTTACTATAAAAGCCACGCGAATGAAAGGAGCAATCCGGTGGGCTTTTATGATTGGATATGACGCCGCCAGGCGTCATATCCGTTTAGGTCTGAGACGTATCAGAAGTATATTTTCTGCGGTATTCCTGTGGAGATAATCCATATGCTTTTTTGAATGATTTTGAAAAATAAGACAGAGAGTTATAGCCCGTCTTATAGCAAATCTGTGTTGGCGTGTCATGGCTTTGCATGAGCAGTTGACGTGCATGGGAGAGGCGTGTATTTACGATAATCTTCCATGGGGTGCATCCAGTTTCTTTCTTAAAGAGAGTATTCAAGTTGCTTGGACTGATCTGGAGACGTTCCGCAATCCATTCCACATTTAAATTGTAATCTCCATAGTTCGTGCTGATGAGAAAAATGGCATCTTGTATCACATGAGAGAGCGGCGTAGTGATGCAGAGTGATAACGTGTCGATCAATTGTACGAATTTTTGGCGTATCCATTGATAAACTTCGTTGATGTCACAGCTTAAATGGCAGCTCTCGTCCGGAAACAGAGAAAGGATCTGACCGGAAGATGGAAGAATCGTATGGCGATCGTAAGTCAAGAGAATTTTGATCCATTCCTGCGCAATCTGGCAAAAACAGGAATAATCTTTTGCACGGACAATGTCCTGGTACTGATGATCCATGAGAGATAAGGTGTTGCGGCAAATTGTACTATACTGTTCCTTAAAATTTTGAGGAACAGAAAGAGGATGCTGCGGTGTGAGATAGATCCCCTCTATAATAGCAGAAGGCGGGTAAAAATAAATCTGTGTCAGGAGAGATCTCATATTTTCATAGGATGCAGCACATTCCTGAATTGTCTGATTTTTCTGAACGATGACAATAGAAAAAGAACAGGAGAATGTTGACATAAGGTTTCGCTGCAGCTGACAACAGAAATCAAAGGGATTATGATTGGGCGATGTCAGGAGTAAAAATTGAAATTCAGAAATCGGAACCATAACAACAGAGTGATCAAAATTTTGGTAACAGTGTTCTGCAAGAGAATCGGCACTGAGCTTGTATTCTTCAAAGGAACAGTCACTGAGACTTTGCCGGAGAAAAGGAAAAGGGTGCTGTTGTTCCAGAAAAAAACAGTCATATCTGAGAGATAAGGACAATGGCATCTCAGCTGAAGAACAAGTAGAATTTTTATTATGCAGAAAAAGAGAAAGCACATCTTCCTTAGCGAGAAGCCTCTGAGTTTTTTTTGTATGTTGAATATGCATACGGATTTCCATAAGTTTCTGAATGAACACTTGTTTTGTGGTCTCATGTTTTAAGAGATAATCATAGACTTTTAGTTTGAGCGCCGCGCGTGCATATTGAAATTCACTGTAGCTTGACAGAAAAAGAAAAACCGTCTCAGGAGCGGCGGACAAAACTTTTCTCGCAAGATCGATGCCAGAGAGAATCGGCATCTGGATATCTGCGATGACAACCTGTGGCATATATTTTTGAAAGTCATACCATGCATTTTCACCATCGATTGCGGTGGCGACCAGTTCATAGCCGTAATCTTCCCAACAAATTAATTCAGAAAAATATTGCAGAGACAATTTGTTGTCATCTGCGAGCAGTATTTTAATCATTTGAAACACCTCATAATTTATGTTTTTATGTATCTTGTGAACCACGGCAAACAATCACGGATTCAAATGTGTAAAGTCGAAAAAAAGAATTAGCTGAATAGGACTTAGAGAGATCCTATCAAAGATTTGAAAAGTAGCTGTGGTTCATAAAGCATGTAGCAAATGCAAATATTTGTGCTACGGATGTCTTTATTATATCGTTAAAAAGAAAGAAAGATCAACAGAGAGTTTTTGAAAAAAGCAGGGTATCATTGCAGAATTTCCGATCAAATGAAAATTTTGAAGACTAAGTGTAATCTCAGGCACTTCCCCACGAAAACATTTTTGTTTTTGAAGAGAAGTGCCTGAAACTATATATTCAATTGACCTGGATAGTCTTGTGTCGAAAAGATTTTTCATGCGATGAATATACAGAAAATACGGATAAAACAGAAAATACGAATGGGATTATGCGCAAGGCTTGTTTTTCTGATAAATCAGCCAAAGCCCTTTTAACAACAGCTCATCATCGATGAGAATCTCTTTCGTGCAATGGGGAATAATCGCATATGCGAGACCTCCCGTTGCAATCACAGTTGCTTTTTCACCCAGCTCTTTTTCGATGCGGTCGATCATTCCGTCAATACAGGAAGCATTTCCGTGAATGATTCCACTCTTCATACAGTCGATGGTATTTTTTCCGATGGTCTTTTTCGGAGGCTCCAGACTGATGCGAGGAAGCTGTGAAGTGCGGCTTGTGAGGGCATCAAGAGAGATCCCGATGCCTGGGATAATCATGCCACCGATATAGTTTTGATTTTTGTCAACGACAGAGATGGTCGTTGCGGTTCCCATGTCTATGATGATCAGAGGAGGTTTGTGTTCATGGATAGCAGCTACTGCGTTGACAATCAGATCACTGCCGACCTGTGCCGGATTATCCATCAGAATATTCAGCCCGTTTTTTACGCCTGGACCGACGATCATCACGGATTTTCCAGTGATTTTTTCTACCGATGTCCGGATCAGGTTTGTGACCGGAGGAACGACAGAAGAGATGATGGCTCCATCGATCATGGAAGGACTTAAGTTATACATTTCTAAAACATTTTTAAAGCTAATCGCATACTCTAAGACGGTTTTAGTCTGGTCGGTGGAGAGACGTTCCGTAAACAAAACATTACTGTTTTTGATACAACCGATCACGATATTTGTGTTTCCGATATCAATTGCAAGAATCATGGCAACCTCCTGTTTTGGATATAATCTTTGATATGAAATTCAATCAGGCAAGTCCTGGATAGCGGATCAGATACTCGAAATCCAATTGATCTGTTCTCCATAGACAGAGCGCAAAGTGGAGAAAGAGACTTACCTGTATCAGTTTATAAGGCGACGATAGTATACCACGAAAAAATGAGGAGTGCAACAGAGAAACTCCGGACATAGAGCTGGGGATGTCTCAAGAAAACGGCGCAGAAAAAAGTGTCAAGGATTCTTTTGCAGTAACTAAGGCAGGATGAAAACGGATTTGAGAGATCTGTCCTGCTGTGGGTTTACGGGAAAAAAGAATTGTGATATGATGAGGAAAAAGCGATGGAAGGCAAGGTTATGTTAAGAGGAAAAACGATTGTACTAGGTGTCACGGGTAGTATTGCAGCGTATAAGATTGCAAATCTGGCAAGTATGCTTGTAAAACAACATGCAGATGTACAGGTGATCATGACAAAAAATGCGACGAACTTTATCCACCCGATCACATTTGAGACGTTGACAAACAATAAATGTATGGTGGATACGTTTGACAGAAATTTTCAGTTTAGCGTGGAACATGTGGCATTGGCAAAGCGGGCGGATGTCGTGATGGTGGCGCCTGCGACGGCAAATGTCATTGCAAAGATGGCGTATGGGCTGGCAGATGATATGTTGACGACGACTGTGCTCGCGTGTGAATGCAAAAAGATGATAGCACCGGCGATGAACACAAGAATGTTTCATAATCCAGCGGTGCAAGAAAACTTAAAGAAGCTCCAAATGTATGGAATGGAGATTATTGCGCCGGAAAAAGGAATGCTGGCATGTAGAGATGTGGGTGAGGGAAAATTGCCGGAACCGGAAGTGCTTCTCGAATATATTCTGAGAGAGGCGGCACATGAAAAAGACATGACAGGAAAAAAAGTCCTGGTGACAGCGGGACCGACCGTGGAAGCGATCGATCCAGTGCGGTATATCACAAACCATTCAACTGGGAAAATGGGATATGCGATCGCCAAAAACTGTATGCTGCGCGGTGCTCAGGTGACACTTGTGACAGGACCCACCTCGATCCCGAAACCGCGTTTTGTGGATATTGTGGAAGTTCAGAGTGCACGCGATATGTTTGAGGCGGTGACAGAGCGCGCTCAGGAACAGGATATCATCGTGAAGGCAGCCGCGGTCGCTGATTACCGACCGATGGAGGTCAGCGATGAGAAGATCAAAAAAAGTGATGCGGTTATGACACTGAAACTTGAGAAGACGGACGATATTTTAAAGTATCTTGGAGAGCATAAGAAAAAGGGACAATTTCTGTGCGGTTTTTCCATGGAGACAGAACACATGGTGGAAAATTCCAGAGCGAAACTGGAAAAGAAAAATCTGGATATGATTGCGGCAAATAACCTGAAACAGAAAGGTGCAGGATTCGGAACGGACACCAATATCATCACTTTGATTACAAAAGAGGAGACAAAACAGTTAGAGCTGATGTCAAAAGAAGAGGCTGCTGGTCAGATTATGGATGAAATTCTCAGAGTGATTGAGAAAAATGAAAAATGAGTTCAGCGCGCCACAAAAAACACCTGACGGAGAATGGAGATCAAAAATGAAAAAAATGTACGAGGCAATATGGGAAATTTTTAATCAGTGCCCTAATAATCAGATGAGAGATATCTTTATCGATGAACTGGAAATTGAGGATGTAGACCAGTTTGTCCGGGAGAAGTTTAAAGGAAAAGATGTCACGTTTGACAGGACAGATTTGGAAGACGGGACGATTATCTATGATATTGTAGCTTCCGGTATCAAACAGCGCTATTCTTTTACCGAAATTTAAAGGGAGAACAAAAAAGGACAGAAAGGAAAAGGACATAATGGATACTTTATGGGATAGTTTGGAGCAGCAAGGTGTGAACAGAGGATTATTGGAAGAGATCCGGAAGTTTCGCGCACGCTACTCGGTTGCTGATAATGCAAAAAACAGAGTGATCTGCCCGGAAATTCCTTTTTATGGGAGAGAAGTGTTTGAGATGGCAGCCTCGGCACTTTTGGAGGGAGAGAATATCTTACTGACAGGGGGGAAAGCAACCGGAAAAAATGTGCTTGCCGAGAACCTTGCCTATTTATTTGGTCGCCCTTCCTACAATATTTCTTTCCATGTGAATATGGATAGCAGCTCTTTGATCGGGACGGATACGTTTGAGGATAATCAGGTCAAGCTGAGAAAAGGACCTGTCTGCCTTTGTGCTGAAAATGGTGGGTTTGGCATTTTTGATGAGATCAACATGGCAAAAAATGATGCGGTTTCTGTGCTTCACGCCACGTTGGACTATCGGCGGATTATTGATGTGCCAGGCTATGACAAAATCGATCTTCATGAGGCAACACGGTTTATCGGAACTATGAATTACGGGTATGCAGGCACACGAGAATTGAACGAGGCGCTGGTTTCAAGATTTATGGTGATCGATATGCCGGAGGTGACTTTTGAGACCTTGAATTCTGTGCTGAAAGATCTGTTCCCAGATGCAAAGAGAGAAGGACTGGAACAGATGGCAGGTCTTTTTATGGATTTGCAATTAAAAGCGAAAAATAATGAAATCTCGACAAAACCACTCGATTTGCGCGGGCTGATTGGAGCGATCCGCACGATACGGACAGGATTGGCGCCAAGGGCAGCGATCCGCATGGGAATTGTCAACAAGAGTTTTGATATTTTTGAGAAAGAGATTGTGGAGGACATTGTGATGACTCGGATTCCGGAGGACTGGACAAGTGCTCAGATTTTTGGCGTATAATTCATTCAGAGAATTTTCTCAAAAAATCAATGTGACATGGAGGCAGGAATGGGAGAGTTCAGATATGATCCAGAAGAATATAGGATAGAAATTGAGACGAGAATGAAAAATCTGATGTGGACAGTCAGTGGAAATTATGATCTGGATGTCAGATTAGATCTGGAGTCCTTTCAAAAATCAAAATATATTTCTATGTATGATGCGGTCAAACAAGGAGCATTTGCACAATATTTTGACCGAAATATGCTTGCCATGTATGTGGTAAAAAAAGTTTATTTTCAGGCAGATGAACACGCTCTCATGAAACTGGCACAGCTGTGTGTGGATGCATCTTCCTATGCCAAGATTGCCTCAGACCGCCCAGGTGTTCCAGAGATCCGGAGAAAAGCGATGGAAGATCTCTTAGAGTATGATTTTGAGAAATTGAATCGCTCTGTGACGGGCAGGATTGAGATTGCCTGGATGAGAGGATGTCTGAGAGAAGACTGGGTCATGGAAAAGAAACTTAAGGAGCCCGTAGAAAAAATAAGAAGTTTACAGAACGCAAAAGATACGATGGAGATCATCCGGTGCATCGATGAGCTGTATAATCAATGGGTGGACTGTGAGTTTGAGGCAAAACATGGAACGCTTGAGGACGTGCTGGATGTCACCATGGAAGAACTGAAGGAATTTGACTGGAAAGATTTTCTCGATGAAGAGTTTCGGGAGAGTGTGCTGGAACAATATATGAATCAGGTGGCAGGGCAACTCAGTAATCTGAGCGAGAAAAAGGAGGAGAAAAAGTCTTCCGCCCGGAAAGTGGTAGTCTTAAAGCAGGAAGATATCGAGAAAATGTATCAGTATATTGAGGTGAACTATGGGAAATCTTATCTGAGCCCTCTGGAACAGAAAAGACTAAATTATCAGCTCTGCCGAGGTGCACACGCAGACTGTAGTCTGTATTACACGGATGGAATTCTGAAAAACCCGGTCAAGATCAATGCACAGTATGTCAACGCGAAAAAGCAGAGAGAAAAAAATAAGATTGAGTACCATAATCACCAAAATATGGCGAAGAGAAATATTGAGATTATGACAGCAAGCCTGAGAAGAGCTTTCCAGAAGAGAAACGAGGTGGAGTATCTAGCCTCAAACTATGGAAGGATTGTTCCAAAACTTCTGTGGAAAGTGGGCAGGACAAAGACAGATCACCTGTTCTTAAAACAGAATAAGAGAGAAAACTCAGATTTCGTGGTGGAGATTTTGATGGATGCGAGCGGTTCTCAGAGAGAACGGCAGGGGCAGATTGCACTTCAGGCATATATTATCAGCGAATCGTTAAGTAATGTACAGATTCCCCACAGAGTGATGAGCTTTTGCACATTTTGGGACTATACGGTAATGCAGCGTTTTCGGGAATATGATGCGCCCAGAGAAGAAAACAAAAATGTGTTTCAATATACCACTTCTTCGAACAACCGAGACGGTCTGGCGATCCGCGCAGCAGGAGAGTCCTTATCACAGAGATGTGAAGAGAACAAGATTTTGATTGTTCTCAGTGATGGAAAGCCAAACGATGTGGTAGTTAACCGCCCAAACAGCAGAAATCCGCAGAGCTATTTTGGAGAATATGCAGTGCGCGATACAGCGCTTGAGGTGAGAAACTTGAGAAACCGGGGTATTTTTGTCTTGGGGGTATTTACGGGAAAAGAGGAAGACTTAAAAGCAGAACAGAAGATTTTTGGAAAAGATTTTGCATATATTCCGGCAATTGAAAATTTCTCGAATATTGTCGGGCTGTATCTGAGAAGATTACTAGAATGGGAGACAGAACAATTTTAGGAGGCAGAAAGTGAAAAAATCAACAATTGTAAAATGGGCAGTGGGTTTGTATGGTGTTTGTACAGGAATCTCAGCATGTAAGATTTTTCAATATGCAGTGAAGAGACGCCGTCCAAAAGGCTGGGAAGAGGAGAGGAGAAAACAGAAAAAGAGCTGGGAATACGATGCGGCAGAACCGGGTTCTTATCTTGAAGTTCTGCAGAAAAAAAGTCTTTGGCTGCGGGAGCAGAGGAAGGAACATGTCTCCATCTTATCTTTTGACGGATTAAGTTTGAAGGGAATTTTTCTTCCGGCAGAGCAGACTTCGGAACGTGTGCTCCTTGTTGTTCACGGGTATCAGTCAGAAGGACTGAGAGATTTCAGCGCACTGACGGCTTTCTATCATGAGCAGGGCTATCATGTTCTGATGGTTGATGATCGGGCACACGGCGAGAGTGATGGGACGTATCTGGGGTTTGGATGCCTGGACCGAGAAGATTGTTATCGATGGGTGCACTATCTGGAAGATCGATTTGAGGGAAAGTATGCGATCTTTCTTCATGGAATATCTATGGGCGCCTCCACTGTGCTGATGACAAGCTCGATGAACCTTCCCTCCTCGGTGAAGGGAATCATTGCAGATTGTCCGTACACTTCCATCTGGGAAGAGATGAAATATCTTGCAAAGAGAAAGAAAAAGACCGGATTTATGCTGTATCCGGCGCTGAAACTTGCCAGCAAGATCTGCAAAATCGTGGCAGGTTATGAATTTGATGAATGTTCTGCTGAGGAGGAAGTCAAACACACAACGATTCCGATTTTTTTAATTCACGGAGATGAGGATCACTTTGTGCCAATGAGAATGTCACAGGAAATCTATGACAGCTGTGCGTCGGAAAAAGAAATCTGGATTGTGCCGCACGCACACCATGCAGACAGTTACCATGTGGCGAGGGAGGAATACGAAGGGCGTGTGATGAGCTTTATGGAACAGTGGGACCCTCATCCTGCCAAGACAGAGGGAGAAAAGAATGGAAAACAGAAAATTTAATGAGGAAAAGAAACAGAAATTTCAGACGATATACGCAACAATCAAAGAGAAAGCTGGACAATTGTCAGCGGGGCAAATCATCGGTCTCGGGTTTTTAGTCATTATTTTGATCGGAACACTGTTGCTGATGACTCCGGTCGCAAGCAGAGATGGAAATTGGACAGGATTTCTGGATGCTTTGTTCACGGCGACTTCTGCGACGTGCGTCACGGGTCTGGTTGTGGTGGATACGTATACGCATTGGTCGATCGCGGGGCAGGTGCTGATCCTGATTTTAATTCAGATCGGTGGGCTTGGCTTTATGAGTCTGGGAATGATGCTGATTTCAGGAATACGCAAAAATGTGGGATTAAAAGGAAAAAGTGTGCTTGTAGAGAGTATCAACGGATTTCAGATCGGAGGAATCATAAAATTTGTCAAGAAGATGGTGCTGGGAACCTTCCTTGTCGAGGGAATTGGAGCGGTGATTTTATCAATTCGATTTTCTTTTGATATGAATATCGGTGAAGCGATCTACAACGGTATTTTTCACTCGATCTCAGCTTTTTGTAATGCTGGATTTGACTTAATGGGAAAATATGAACCATACAGTTCGCTTGTCCGATATTCGTCTGACTGGATTGTGAACATCACAGTCATCCTCCTGGTAATTATAGGAGGAATCGGTTTTATTGTTTGGGAAGATGTTCTGAAAAACCGACATCATTTTCAGAAATACCGTCTGCACACGAAGATTGTACTGGTGACGACTGCCGTTTTGACGATTGGAGGCGCAATTTTATTTGGAATTTTTGAATACCACAATCTTGGAGAAGGAATGGGAATCGGAGAAAGGATTTTAACTTCTCTGTTTGATGCTGTAACGCCGAGAACGGCGGGATTTAACACGACAGATATTGGACAGCAGACGAATTCGAGTAAACTATTGTCTGTGATCTTTATGTTTATCGGGGGAAGTCCTGGCTCGACGGCAGGTGGAATCAAGACAACGACATTTGTCGTTTTTCTGTTCTATATGAGAGGAATCTTTTTAAAGACAAGAGGCAGCAGCGTCTTTCGGCGGAGATTGTCGGATGAGGCATTGAAAAAGGCAAGTGCTCTTGCCTGTACCAATCTGACTCTGGCATTGACAGCGACTCTCGTGATCTGTGGCGTTCAGAATATAGAACTTGCCGATGTACTTCTGGAGACGTTCTCAGCAATCAGCACAGTGGGAATGTCAGCTGGAATTACAAGAGATCTTGTGCCGGTCTGCCGTGTCACGCTGATTATTCTGATGTATTGCGGAAGGGTCGGCAGTCTGTCATTCTTGCTGTCTTTCACGGACAAAAAGAAAATTTCACCGATTCAGTTCCCGGAAGAAAGAATTTTGATCGGATAGGATGTTTGACTTGTAAAATGAGAGAAAATGACATATACTAATCATATTGCGAAAAATGATCACTGTCTGGGCAAGAAAAGAGGATGGACAGTGAGAAAAACAGGAGGGATTGTTTCTTATGGCAGAAAGAGGATGCAGTAGTTCCAGTTGTTCCAAGGAAAATTGTTCTGGATGCGAGCACAATAAAGAAAAGCAAAGCTTTTTGATTGAGCAGAATATCTATTCTGACATCAAGCATATCATCGGCGTTGTCAGCGGAAAAGGCGGTGTCGGAAAATCAATGGTGACGGCTAGTACGGCGAATATGTTAGCTTCCAAGGGATATCGCGTCGGTATTTTGGATGCAGATATCACTGGACCGTCCATCCCTAAGATGTATGGTGTGCATGGACCGGCACAGGCAGATGATCAGGGGATTTATCCGATGATTACGGAAAACGATATCAAAATTATGTCGATCAATTTGCTGATGCCGGATGAGGAAGCTCCGGTAGTCTGGAGAGGACCGGTAATCTCGAACATGGTAAAACAGTTTTTCACCGATGTGATTTGGGGAGAGCTCGATTATCTGCTTGTTGATATGCCGCCAGGAACAGGAGATGTGCCGCTGACAGTGTTCCAATCTCTTCCATTGGAGGGAATCATTATCGTTTCTTCCCCACAGGATCTGGTGCGCCTGATTGTGAAGAAAGCTTACAATATGGCTAAGATGATGAATGTGAATGTGTTGGGAATCGTAGAGAACTACAGCTTTGTGAAATGTCCAGACTGCGGCAGAGAGATTAAGGTGTTTGGAGAGAGCCATATCGACGAGATCGCTTCTGAACTCGGAGTAAAGGTTCTGGGAAAAATGCCGATTGATCCACAGTTTGCGGCTCTGGCAGATGAAGGAAAATTCTATGAGGCTCAGAATCCATACATAGAAAATACCTTTATGGCGTTAAAAGAAGTGGAAAAATAAGAATATTTATGCAGAAATGGAGAAAAAAGCAGGGAAAAGTTTATAAAAAATTCCTGCTTTTTTTCTGTTTTGATAAAAACAAAAGACGAAGAAAAGAGAGCAGAAAATCAAACGGATGAAATTTTGACATAAAAATGGACAAATGTCGTTCTGAGAAAGACAAAATAGACAAAAATTAGGAAAAAAATGGAAATAAAGTCGAAGAAAAAAAGAAATTGACAAATAAAAAAACACATGACATAATACGCACAACAAAGGTTAGACAACTCGGGGATATAGAAGAGACAGCGAGAGGTTATAATCTGTTGATTAAATGAAGGAAAGAAAGGTGAAACAGATGTTGCAAAAGAAAATTAAGCTGAATGAATTGGAAGCAGTAAAAGAATTTGTCTCAGCAGCAAGCGGATGCGATTTTGACATTGATGTTTCTTACAACAGAGTAATCATCGATGCGAAATCTATGTTGGGAGTTTTGAGTCTGGATTTGAATCAGGTCTTGACAGTAAAATACGGCGGAGAAAATCTGAGATTTGAAGATGTGTTGAGCAAATATTCCGCCTCATAAACAAGAAAAACCAGAAAAATGAATGAGCAGGTTTGGAATATCTGCTGAAACGGAGTATAATAAGCGTGAATGCTCGGCTATTTGATAGCCGAGCAGTTCACATGAAAGATACGGGAATTGCCTTTTGTATAAAGAAAAGGGAATTGCCGTGTTTTTGTGTTATAAAAAAATATGGAGGAAAAGATGGAAGAGATCAGGATATCAGTCAGAAATCTGGTTGAATTTTTGATGCGGAGCGGGGATATCGATCAGAGGCGCGGCAAGGGCTTTGAGAAAGATGCGATGCAGATGGGAAGCAGACTCCACAGAAAAATTCAAAAACAGATGGGAGAGCAATATCGCGCTGAAGTGCCGCTCAAGATGATATGGAAGAAAGAGGATTATCAAATCTGCATTGAGGGGAGAGCAGATGGGATTTTTGAGGAGAACGGAAAAAGCGTGATTGATGAGATCAAAGGTGTCTACCGAAAATTGGAGGAGATTTCGTACCCGATTCCTGTCCATCTGGCACAGGCGAAGTGTTATGCCTATTTTTACAGTATACAGTGCGGGAAAAAGCAGGACATGACAGTACAAATGACATACTGCGATCTGGAGACGGAGGAAATCAAGAGATTCCAGGAATCTTTTTCTTTTTTTGATCTGGAAGAGTGGTTTGGCGGACTGATGGGGCAGTATGAACGGTGGGCAGAATTTTTAGTCTCATGGAAAACGACGAGAAAAGAATCTATCAAAAAGTTGGTATTTCCCTTTCCCTACAGGGAAGGGCAAAAGGACTTGGCAGCGGCAGTTTACCGGACGATTCTTCGAAAAAAGAAGCTGTTTATACAAGCACCGACTGGTGTGGGCAAGACGATTTCGGCAGTTTTTCCGGCAGTGAAAGCAGTGGGCGAAGATCTTGGGGACACGATTTTTTACTTGACGGCGAAGACGATTACAAGAACCGTGGCAGAGGAAGCATTTTCGATCCTGAGAGATCAGGGACTGCGTTTTAAGACAGTGACTCTGACAGCAAAAGAAAAACTGTGCGTATGTGAAGAAGCACTGTGCGATCCTGTAAATTGCCCGCGTGCAAAAGGACACTATGATCGTGTCAATGATGCTGTGTTTTCTTTTTTGATGGAGCGTGACTGTTACCCAAGAGAAGAAATTTTAAGGCATGCCAAGAAATGGGAGGTCTGTCCGTTTGAGTTTTCACTGGATCTTGCTGTGTGGGTGGATGGAGTGATCTGTGACTATAATTATGTGTTTGACCCGCGTGCTTCACTGAAGCGCTTTTTTGGTGAAGGGCAAAAAGGCTCGCATTTATTTTTGATTGATGAGGCACATAATCTGGTGGAGCGTGGTCGGGAGATGTATAGCGCCTCTCTGTGCAAGGAAGATGTGCTCGAAGCAAAGAAGCTGGTGAAACCATACGATAAAGCGTTGGAGAGAAAACTGGAAAAATGTAATAAAACGATGTTGGCGATGAAAAGAGAGTGCGATGGGTATGAGATTCTGGAAAATCCGGGGGATTTGCCGATTGCTGTCTTAGAATTGCAGGAAGGACTGGAAAAGTTCCTGGAGGAAAGTGGACTGTCTCTGTCTGCGAGCCAAGGAAAAGAAAGGGAAAATGATGCCGAGAAAAGAAGCGAGGGGATCAGGGAGAGAGTGCTGGAGTTTTATTTTCAGACTCAGACTTTTCTTGATGTCTGTGATCGTCTGGATGAAAACTATGTGATCTACACTCAGTTGGAAGCAGATGGGCGTTTTTGGATCAAATTATATTGTGTCAACCCGGCAGAGAATCTCAATCATTATCTGGAAAAAGGAAACAGCACGATCTTGTTTTCGGGAACTTTTCTGCCAATTCAGTATTACAAAAGTCTGCTCAGCACAGCTTCGGATGATTATGCGATCTACGCAAAATCACCGTTTGATACACAAAAAAGATTATTGCTGATCGGAAAGGATACGACAAGCCGTTATACGCAGAGAGGAGAGCGGCAATATCGCAAAATAGCAGAATATATCAAGAAAATTTCTTCGCAGAAAAAAGGAAATTATCTCGTGTTTTTTCCTTCGTATCAGATGATGGGGGATGTAATGCCATATTTTGAGCAGATATCATCCGATGAGATAGAAGTGATCTGTCAGACGAGTCAGATGAGTGAAGAGAAAAGAGAAATATTTTTAGAGTCATTTGAGGTGGACAGAGAGAAAAGCTTGGTTGGATTTTGCATCATAGGAGGAATTTTTGGCGAAGGGATTGATTTAAAGGCAGAACGACTGATCGGAGCGATCATTGTGGGGACGGGGCTGCCGCAGGTTGGGACAGAGCGGGAAATCTTGAGGCAGTACTATGAAAAACAGGGGAAAGATGGCTTCTTTTTCGCGTACCTGTGTCCAGGCATGAATCGAGTACAGCAGGCGGCTGGGCGTGTGATTCGCACAGTAGAAGATACGGGAGTGATTGCACTTTTGGATGAACGTTTCTGTATGGCATCACACCAGAGCATGTTTCCGAGAGAATGGGAAGGCTTTCAGATTTGTACACTGGAAAATGTGGAGGAAAAGGTAAAAAATTTCTGGAAAAACATCTCATAAATATGAGCGTTTCTGTCAGGTTTTCCCTTGTCAGATGTGAAAGTGGGTGGTAGAATGTTAAAGAACAATGAGTATTCAGGTTCGGAGATCTCGAGAGAATGTCTGCATTTTCGAGTTTTCCAGCGCCGAAACCCCAAATTTCGTGTGCATTGGCTTGGTAAAATCAAATACGATGGAGGAATCAGATGAGCAGCGTAAGAAGAGTATATGTTGAGAAAAAACCGGATTTTGCAGTTGCAGCAAAGGAACTGCGCCATGAAATCCGCAACTATTTAGGATTGAAGAACGTGACAGGTGTCAGAGAGCTGATTCGTTATGATGTGGAAAATATTTCTGATGATGTCTATGAAAAAGCATGTAAGACAGTTTTTTCTGAGCCGCCGGTAGATACTTTATATGAAGAGACATTTGAGATGTCAGAAGGTTCCAGAACCTTTTCAGTAGAATTTTTGCCGGGACAGTTCGATCAGAGAGCAGATTCTGCAGTGCAGTGTATTCAGTTTTTGAAAGAGGATGAGAATCCGGTCGTCCGCTCTGCGACAACATATGTGATCGAGGGAGACATCACGGACGAAGAATTTGCCTCAATCAAGAAGCATTGTATCAATCCTGTGGATTCGAGAGAGACCGACATGGTAAAACCGGAAACTTTGATTGTAAAGTTTGATGAGCCGGCGGATGTGAAGATTTTCGACGGATTCGTGGGGATGGATGAGGAAGAATTGAAGAAACTGTACAGTTCCTTGAATCTTGCCATGACCTTTAAAGATTTCCTTCATATTCAGAATTATTTTTGCAGCGAAGAAAAAAGAGATCCATCTATGACAGAGATCCGTGTGCTCGACACTTACTGGTCGGATCATTGCCGTCACACCACATTTTCCACGGAATTGAAAGATGTGACATTTGAGGATGGAGATTACAGAAAACCGATTGTAGAGACATATGAAAACTATTTAAAAGATAGAGAAGAGCTGTTTCATGGAAGAAAGGACAAATTTGTCTGCCTGATGGATCTTGCACTGATTGCTATGCGCAAGCTGAAAAAGGAAGGAAAGCTGCAGGATCAGGAGGAATCTGACGAGATCAATGCCTGCAGTATTGTGGTCCCGGTTGAGATCGATGGAAAGACAGAGGAATGGCTTGTCAACTTTAAGAATGAGACACACAATCATCCGACTGAGATTGAGCCGTTTGGTGGCGCTGCGACATGCCTTGGCGGTGCGATCCGAGACCCGCTTTCGGGACGTACGTATGTCTATCAGGCAATGCGTGTGACAGGTGCCGCTGATCCTACTGTCTCTGCTCAGGAGACTTTAAAGGGAAAACTTCCGCAGAAGAGCATTGTGCGCAGTGCAGCACATGGATACAGCTCTTACGGAAATCAGATCGGACTTGCGACAGGATACGTAAAAGAGATTTATCATCCGAACTATGTGGCAAAGAGAATGGAGATCGGAGCAGTTATGGGTGCTGCACCTAGAAAAGCGGTGATCCGTGAGACATCCGATCCTGGAGATATCATCATCTTGCTGGGCGGAAGAACAGGGCGTGATGGCTGTGGCGGTGCGACAGGCTCTTCTAAGGTACACACAGAAGCTTCCATCGAGACATGCGGCGCTGAAGTTCAGAAGGGAAATGCGCCGACAGAGAGAAAAATTCAGCGTCTGTTCCGCAGAGAGGAAGTCAGCCGGCTGATCAAAAAATGTAATGATTTTGGAGCAGGTGGTGTATCCGTTGCGATCGGAGAACTCGCTGACGGACTTCATATTTATCTGGACAAGGTTCCGAAGAAGTATGCGGGACTTGATGGAACAGAGATTTCCATTTCCGAGTCTCAGGAGCGTATGGCAGTTGTCGTAGATCCAAAGGATGTGGATCAGTTCCTTGCGTATGCGAATGAGGAAAATCTTGAGGCGGTTGCAGTTGCCGAGGTGACAGAGGATCCGAGACTGGTGATGATCTGGAGAGGAAAAGAGATTGTAAATATTTCGAGAGCATTTCTGGACACAAACGGAGCGCACCAGGAGACGAGTGTGACGGTTGAGATTCCTTCGAGAGAAAACCAGTATTTCGTCAGAGAAGATGTGGCAGATGTAAAAGAAAAATGGCTGGATACTTTGAGAGACTTAAACTGCTGTTCACAGAAAGGACTGGTTGAAATGTTCGACAGTTCGATCGGGGCAGGATCTGTCTACATGCCTTATGGCGGAAAATATCAGCTGACAGAGACACAGTCTATGGTCGCAAAACTGCCAGTGCTGGAAGGAAAGACAGATGTCGTGACGATGATGAGCTACGGTTTTGACCCGTATCTGTCAAGCTGGAGTCCATATCACGGTGCTGTCTATGCTGTTTTAGAGTCTGTTTCCAGAATTGTGGCTGCAGGTGGAGATTACAGTAAGATTCGCTTCACTTTCCAGGAATATTTCAGACGTATGACAGAGGATCCAAAACGCTGGAGTCAGCCGTTTGCAGCACTTTTGGGTGCATATTCTGCACAGATGGGATTCGGTCTGCCATCGATCGGAGGAAAAGACAGTATGTCCGGAACCTTCAACGATATCGATGTTCCGCCGACATTGGTATCTTTTGCGGTTGATGTAGCGAGTGAGAAGACCATCATCACACCAGAGCTGAAAAAGGCGGGCAGCAAACTGGTTCTGTTAAAAGTTGAAAAAGATGAGTACGATCTGCCAGTTTATGAGCAGGTGATGGATCAGTACAGCAAATTCTTTGAGGACGTAAAAGCAGGAAAGATTATCTCAGCGTATGCACTCGACGGAAAAGGACTCGTGGCAGCAGTCAGCAAGATGGCATTTGGAAATAAGATGGGTGTCAAGATTGAGCACAATGTAGACCCGAGAGATCTGTTCACAGCAGGTTTTGGAAATATTGTGGCAGAAGTTCCAGACGGCAAAGTGGGAGAGCTCTCTATCACTTACACGGTAATCGGTGAAGTGACAGACAAGGCAGTCTTTGAATACAGCAACACGGTGATCACCATGGATGAGGCACTCAAAGCATGGACAGGAACCTTGGAAAAGGTATTTAAGACAAAGGTAAGCGAGGATCAGACACCGGTGGAGACACCAATTTACCGCGCTGATTCGATTCATATTTGTAAGAATAAAGTGGCAAGACCGAAGGTATTTATCCCGGTATTCCCTGGAACAAACTGTGAGTATGACAGCACAAAGGCATTTGAGCGTGCAGGTGCCGATGTCGATGTGAAGGTATTCAAGAATCTGACAGCAGAGGATATCAGAGATTCTGTTCAGATCTTTGAGAAGGCAATCAGCCAGGCACAGATTATCATGTTCCCGGGCGGATTCTCAGCTGGAGATGAGCCAGATGGATCAGCAAAATTCTTTGCCACAGCGTTCCAGAACGAAAAGATCAAAGAGGCAGTGATGAAACTGCTCAATGAGAGAGACGGATTGGCACTCGGTATCTGCAATGGTTTCCAGGCGCTGATCAAACTGGGATTAGTTCCGTATGGAGAGATCAGAGGTCAGGTGGCAGATTCACCGACCCTGACATTCAACACTATTGGACGCCATATCTCAAAGATGGCATATATCAAAGTGGTGACAAACAAATCCCCATGGCTGCAGCAGGCAGCACTTGGCGGTGTCTACACAAACCCGGCATCTCATGGTGAGGGGCGCTTCGTTGCAAATAAAGAATGGATCGACAAACTGTTTGCAAACGGACAGGTAGCGACACAGTACTGTGATATTGACGGAAAAGTTTCGATGGATGAAGAGTGGAATATCAATGGATCTTATGCTGCGATCGAAGGTATCACAAGCCCGGATGGACGAGTGCTCGGAAAGATGGCACACTCCGAGAGACGCGGCGATCATGTTGCAATCAACATCTATGGGGATCAGGATCTGAAGATTTTTGAGTCCGGTGTGGCATATTTTAAATAATGACAGTCAACTCGACACACAGCAATCCGGTGGGCTTTTATGATTGGCAGTGACGCCGTCAGGCGTCATGTCCGTTTCGTTAAAGTCTAGGAAAAAGAACAGGGGCGTTGCGAAATAGATGAGTAATCGTCTATGGAGCAGCGCTCTATTTTTTGTTCAAAAACAGAAAAGTGGGACCCGAAGAACTTGCCATCATGTCTGAAAATCAGTCTTTTACAAAAACAAGAGTCCTGAAGCCGCTGGCGGGTTATTTCGCTTTGTGTATGGTGAAGAAGGGAAAAAGAAAGTGGAAATAGTTTCGAAAAGACACATTTGACGGCTTTTTTTCCGGAGAAGCATAAAAACACAAGTAAAAAGACACGATTTGTGTCATTTGATAGAAAAATGTTGAAACATGAGGAGATCTATTGTAAGATAAGTATCGAGGGAGAAAAAAGAGTTATGAAAAGCTATGGACAATGTTGTCGAATCTTTCTGTGACATTTCTAGTCAAATCCTTTTATCTTATCTTTTGACATTGTCGTCATTCACGAAATTTCCAGGCAGTGCAGCATGTGGAGAGTGGGTGAAAAAATGGCTTTTCATGACCTTCCTGCACAGACTGCTGAATTTCGGACAAAGCAGAAAAGGTGGAGAAAAAGTGAAGATATTTTCTTGAAAAAATAAATTTGCAAATTTATAAAAAATACTTGACAATTGAGGCAATTCATTTTATAATGATAAAGCAAGTTGAGAGAAACACTTGCAGATATGGGATCTTAGCTCAGCTGGGAGAGCATCTGCCTTACAAGCAGAGGGTCATAGGTTCGAGCCCTATAGGTCCCATAATTTAAGAAATGGCGGAATAGCTCAGTTGGCTAGAGCACACGGTTCATACCCGTGGTGTCGAGAGTTCAAATCTCCCTTCCGCTACTCGATATAGACAGGGACTACTTAAATCAGTAGTCCCTGTTTTTGTGTCAAAGAACGACGCGATGGAATAATACTTGCCATTCCGAATGAACAGGTCGTCCTATAAATATGGGTTCGGCGGAAAAAGGAAATACGAAGCAGGAAATCCTTGAAGCAGTGCTTAATCTGTTCTCTGTACAGGGATTTGAGACCACCTCTATCGCCCAGATCGCCGGTCTGCGACCGGGAACCGGGAGGTGCGATGATTGCAAGAGTATGAAAGAACAGTTTGAGAGCGTTTTCTATTTACAGTAAAACAGCGAAGAAAGCGATGCTAAATGTTTTGACGTTTTGCATGGGAATGCTGTTTACATATTATTTAGTTGCAGTCTTGAGCTTTCGGGTGTATTCCAAAGACTTTATTATCGGTTGGACGGCATTCGCATTGTGTTCGCTCTTTTTTGTTTAAACAAAAAGATTCTGGTCAATTTTTGGAGAAGTGATGCATATATTATGGTTGGATGGGCAAAGAACATAAAATCATATAAAAGACCGAGAAGCGATCAGGTAAAAAACAATATAAATTTTTAATAAACTTTAGAAAATCTAAAGAAAAGTTTGGAATCTTTTAAGTGAAAGTACAGATTTAAGAAAGATATCTGTGATACAATAAAAAAGTGATTAAGGATAACATAAGATTTGTCACAAAATGTGGCAGAAACGGCAATCCGATAATCGCAGATGCTATGTCATGAAGAATAGTAATAAGATCATGCATGGATGGATAATAAAAAGAGGTATGAGGAGGATAAATCAATGAGGAAAAAAATATTTGGAATGGTTGCTATTATGGCTCTCGCCGGAACACTGGCAGTAGGATGCGGCAGTACAGAGGAAACAGAGAAAGAGACTTCAACGGCTACAGAGAAAGTAGAAAGTGGATCAGATGAGTCTGAGGAGACAGAAGAGGAGACAAAAGCAGAAGAAACCGCTACTGAGGAAGAGACAAAGGCAGACTAGATTTTTGGGCGGAATAATCCGCCTATGCAAAGCAGATGATAGACGAAACGTGAAAAAGAGAATGATCGCGGTGGATGAGTTGCTGAGGATTGGCTTTGAGTGCCAGAAATCAGCAACTCTTTCTTTGTATATGGAGGTGGCTGCAACGTTTCCTTGACGCAAACTTTTTGAATAAGAGCGAAGAAAGCGTGGCTTTCTTTTTTTGTGCTTTTTGGTATAATGGATTATAAGATGATAAAAGTCAGAAAAAAGAATGGAGGCTTACAGATGAGAGTAGGTTTTGGATATGATGTGCATCGCTTGGTGGAAGGGAGAAATTTGATTTTAGGTGGAGTACAGATTCCATATGAAAAAGGATTGCTGGGGCATTCGGATGCGGATGTGATGGTACATGCGATCATGGACGCATTGTTGGGGGCGGCAGCACTGGGAGATATCGGGAGACATTTTCCGGACACCGATCCTAAATATGCAGGAATTTCGAGCATGGTTTTGCTGGAAAAAGTAGGGGAACTTCTGGAGGAACATCAGCTTCTGATAGAAAATATTGATGCGACGATCATCGCGCAGAAGCCAAAGATGGCTCCGCACATTCCTCAGATGATTGATAATGTGGCGCGGACACTGAAGATTGAGAGCGATCAGGTGAATATTAAGGCTACCACAGAGGAAGGGCTTGGCTTTACCGGAAGTGGTGAAGGGATTGCCGCGCAGGCGGTCTGCTCTTTAAGCAGAATCAAAGATCTGATTGCGGATGATGTCATGAATGTGAATGGGCGGTGTCAGAAGGGGTGCTGCAGAAATGAAGGTTGAAAAATTAGAAGGACAGCAAAGGCAAGAGACAAGGGCGCTTTATGAGGAAGTTTTTTCGGAGGACAGCTGTGAGTTTGTCGATTATTATTATCAAAACAAGGCAGTTGCCAATGAGATTTTTGTCGCAAAAGATGAAGAGACCATTTTCGGCATGATGCACATCAATCCATATTTGTTGTGTACAGACGGAGAGGAAGAAGAAGGAGCGTATCTGGTGGCGGTGGCGACCAAAAAAGAGTTTCGTCATCGTGGGATTATGACGGCTTTGCTGAGAGAAGCATTTTCCTCTCTGTATGAAAAAAGAGAGCCTTTTCTTTACTTGATGCCGGCATCTGAAGCGATCTACACACCGTTTGATTTTCGATTTTTTTACTGGCAGAATCGATATCATATTCAGACTGAGACGCTGCGGCAGTCTGTTCAAGAAGGACAGACAGAGCAAGAGGAAAAGCAGAATAGTCGAAAGTTGTCGGTGAGAGAGGCAAAGAAGCAGGATATCCCACAGTTGTGTGCGATGGAAAATGAGGTGCTGAGTGAGCGTTATCGACTTTTTGCAAAGCGAACGCCGGAATATTTTGCAGATCTCATGCAGGAGCTGAGTGCGATGAAAAGTAAGCTTTTTGTGATCTTTGACGGTGAGATCTGTGCCGGATCTTTCCAATTGCTTTTGGAAGAGGAGATTATGGTTTTGGAGCCTTTGGCAAAGAGACAATACCGCGCACAGCTGTGGGAGACAATCAAGACGTTTCTGTGGGAGAGAAAATTTTATGCTGGGAACAGACAGATCCAGATTGCAGCCTTTGACAGCGAAATGCTGGGATTTTCGCAAGAGAGAGAAAATGAGAAGGTGCAGAGAAAACCGTGGCTCATGGGGAGGATTATTCATCTGGAACAGTGGATTTTGCGTTTAAAGAGCAGACAAGAGAAAACGGTCTGGATGGAAGTGGAAGACTCCTGGATCAGAGAAAATGAAGGGAGATATAAGATCACGGTCAATCGTGAAGGGGGTAAGATAAGAAGGATCGATCGAATGGAAACTGGACAGGAGAACAAGTTTTGTAAGCTGTCCATCGCAGAAATTCCGGAATTTTTTAAGGAGGAAGACCCCGCAGCACAGGCTTTTTTGAATGAGTGGGTGTGACGTAAAGAAGGGATATGGATACTGCGGAGAGTTTTGTGGTAAATCAAGTCCATATATTGACAAATGAGAGATTTTTGCATAGACTAAGGTCAGTTATGCGAAACGCATCAGCGAGAAAGGAATGAAAAAAATGAAATTGTATAATACCATGACGAAGCGGAAGGAAGAGTTTGTTCCCGTAGAACCGGGCAAAGTAAAAATGTATGTGTGCGGACCGACGGTCTACAATTTTATTCATATTGGAAATGCCAGACCAATGATCGTGTTTGACACAGTGAGACGTTATATGGAGCATAAAGGATATGAAGTCAACTATGTCTCAAATTTCACAGATGTGGATGACAAAATTATTGCGAAAGCAATCGAAGAGGGAGTTTCCGCAGAGGAGATTTCCACACGCTATATCAAAGAGTGCAAGCAGGACATGGCAGATATGAATGTGAAACCGGCAACGACGCATCCTCTTGCAACACAGGAGATCAACGGCATGATCGAGATGATCTCGGATTTGATTGAAAAAGGGTATGCATATGATGTGAATGGAACCGTTTATTTCCGCACAAAGAAATTTGAACAGTATGGAAAATTGTCCCACAAAAATCTGGATGATCTGCGTTCCGGAAATCGTTCTCTGCTTGTCTCAGGCGAAGATCAGAAGGAAGATCCACTTGATTTTGTTTTGTGGAAGCCGAAAAAAGAAGGGGAGCCTTTTTGGGGTTCACCGTGGAGTGAAGGAAGACCGGGATGGCATATCGAGTGCTCCGTAATGGCAAAAAAATACCTGGGCGAAGAGATTGATATCCATGCCGGCGGCGAAGACCTGATTTTCCCTCATCACGAAAATGAGATTGCACAGAGTGAGTGCTGCAACGGAAAGACCTTTGCAAAGTATTGGCTGCACAACGGATTTTTGAATATCGACAACAGAAAAATGTCAAAATCTCTCGGAAATTTCTTTACGGTGCGTGAGATCAAAGAAAAGTATGATCTTCAGGTTCTGCGTTTCTTTATGCTGAGTGCTCATTACAGAAGCCCACTCAATTTCAGCGCAGAGCTGATGGAATCCTCTAAAAATGCACTGGAGAGAATTGTGAATGGAGTGGATCATCTGAAACGGCTGATGGATGTTGCGCAGGAAAAAGAGCTGACACAGGAAGAGACAAAGAATGTGGAAGAACTCAAAGCACTCGCAGCAAAATTTGATGAGGCGATGGATGACGATTTCAACACAGCAGATGCAGTTTCCGCGATCTTTGAGATTGTGAAACTGGCAAACACTACCGCAAGCGCGGACAGTGCAAAAGCTTATCTGGCACAGTTAAAAGATAAGATTGTAGAGCTGAGTGACATTCTGGGGCTGATTGTAGAAAAAGCAGAAGAGATTTTGGATGAAGAGATCGAGCAGATGATCGCAAAACGTCAGGAGGCAAGAAAGGCAAGAGATTTCAAGAAAGCAGATGAAATCCGAAATGAACTTCTGGAGAAGGGAATTATTTTGGAAGATACAAGAGAAGGTGTAAAATGGAAAAGAGCGTAAATCAGCTTCCGGATCTTTTGCTGGAACAGTTTCAGATGGAGAAACAGGAGATGAATCTGTATTCTCCTCTGACACTTGCCTATATCGGGGATGCCGTCTATGATTTGATGGTTCGCACACTTGTCGTGGAGCACGGAAATTGTGCGGCAAATAAGCTGCACAGGCGGACAAGCCAGATTGTCAAGGCGCCTGCCCAGGCGAAGCTGATCGATCAGATTTTCCCGATGCTCACAGAGAAGGAACAGGACATTTACCGCAGAGGGAAAAATGCAAAATCGTACACGATGGCGAAGAATGCGACTATGGGAGAATATCACAAGGCAACGGGACTAGAGGCGCTGATGGGATATCTATATTTAAATGGAGAGATGGAGCGCGCTGTAGAGCTACTGAAAATGGGATTAGAAAGAGGAAAAGAAGATGAGATATGAGGAACTGACCATTGAAGGAAGAAATGCTGTGATGGAAGCTTTTCGTGCGGGCAAAACGATTGACAAGCTGTTTGTGCTAGACGGATGTCAGGACGGACCTGTGCGTTCTATCGTCAGGGAGGCAAAGAAAAAAGATACCATCATCCAGTTTGTGGCAAAAGAGCGTCTTGATCAGATGTCAGAGACAGGAAAGCATCAAGGAGTGATTGCATATGCAGCGGCATATCAGTATGCAGAGGTGGAAGATCTGTTAAAAGCAGCTGAGGAGAAGAATGAGGCACCGTTTCTGATCTTGCTCGACGGGATCGAGGATCCGCATAACCTGGGAGCGATTATCCGTACCGCAAATCTTGCAGGAGCTCACGGGGTAATTATCCCCAAGCACCGTGCGGTGGGACTGACTGCAACCGTCGCAAAGACATCGGCAGGAGCGTTGAATTATACGCCGGTGGCGAAGGTGACGAATCTCGGAAAAACCATGGAAGAGTTAAAAGAGCGGGGAATGTGGTTTGTCTGTGCAGATATGGGCGGGGAGACGATGTACCGGCTTGATTTGAGAGGACCGATCGGTCTTGTGATCGGGAGCGAAGGCGATGGAGTCAGCCGTCTTGTGAGGGAGAAGTGTGACTTTGTCGCATCCATTCCGATGAAGGGGGATATCGATTCCCTGAATGCCTCTGTGGCGGCAGGAGTGCTCGCATATGAAATTGTGAGACAGAGAATGGGAGGAAAATAGCCCTGATAAACTGTGTATTTTCAGGTGCTGTCTCAAAAGCACCTGAAAATACTAGAGCATTCCTGTGAGGTGTTAGAAAGGTAAAAGTTTTAGGAAAATAGTAAAAAATAGCAAAAATTTTAAAAATAGAAATTTTTAAAAACATATTGACAAAAAATGAGAAAGATCGTATAATATCTAACGATGACAGCGATTACAGTCATAAGCTGGCGTGGCACAGTCGGTAGCGCACCTCATTGGTAGTGAGGAGGTCACGGGTTCGATTCCCGTCGCTAGCTTTTTAAGAAAACCTTGATTTTACAGCAAAAAATGGATATCAGAAAAGAAAAAACCACCTGTGAAAAGGTGGTATTTTTTTTGGCTTAAAGCTGCCTGCTGCCATAGCACCAGATTGGCAGCAGGGACCAAAATAAGCTAAAGGATGTCCTTGGCAATATCGGAGAAGTCGATCGAGAGATCATCATAGATGTTGACCTTGATCGTAGCGGAAAACGTATAGAAAGTTGTGTCATCATGAATAAAATCATATATAAGGACTTGCTTCTTGTCAGGATCCACAATCCAATATTCTCGAACGCCAGAGGAACGATACTTAAACAGCTTGATGAAGTAATCCATCCGTTTGCTGCTGGGTGAAACGATCTCAATAATCCAGTCAGGCGCACCGGTGCATCCTCTGTCTGTGAGTTTGTCAGAGTCGCAGATCACGGAGATATCCGGCTCAACATAGTTTCTGTCATCTTCATTCAAAAACACGGCAAATGGGGCAGGATAGACACTGCAAGAGCCATTGTGTTTGTCAATATAGTTTGCGATAGATTGATTCAATTTGCTAACAATATGTTGATGTCTCCGGCTTGGCGGTGCCATGTAATAGATCTGACCGTCAATCAGTTCTGCGCGCTGCCCGTCTGGGAGAGCGTAGATATCGGAGATGGTATAAATTTGTTCTTTTGGCAACGACATAGTAACACCTTCCTTTCGTGAGGGATTGTAAGATACAAAGCAACCTTTGCCAGACTACACTTTGGCAAGGAAAAATGGAACGTCCTTTACTGTCACAGCAAGATGGACAGAAGAAGCGGAACACTTGCCATTGACAGTACCGTGGTGATAAACACACCTTTTGCGGCAAGCTGTTCATCTTTTCCATAGTTTGTCGCAAAGAGGACAGCGGTGTTTGCGGTCGGCATCACATAGAGTACAAAACTTAAGCCGAGCAGAAAGTCATTCCGGATAAAGAGGCGGAACAGCGGAAATAAAATAAGCGGCAGAATAAATTGTTTTACAATAGAAAACACATAAACGTGCCAGTCATTGAAAATTGTTTTCAGATCCATCGTGGCAAGTGTCGCTCCGATCAAAAGCATGGCACACGGGGAGGTGATGCTGCCGAGACTGGAGATGGTATTAGAGAGCACACTTGGGAAGGAGAGATCTAAAAAGTAGACAACAACGGAAAGACAGGAAAAGATCACACCGGGAGTCAGCAGATTTTTGAGGCGGATCTGTGTCTTATTTTCAGAGCCGCAATTCATGAGGAAGATGCCGACCGTAAAAATTGCGATGCTGAAAACAATATTAAACCTGAATTATTCATGAACATATGAAAATGCTCGGTACTACAAAACCTTGAACCAGTTCGCTTGAAATCAATCGAGTTATCCACAAAAATGGGTAGACTATCCCCTTCAAATCCGATTGAGTTATTTTGAACTGTCAAGGTA
>JALEVQ010000010.1 GCA_022788205.1 Robinsoniella sp.
TTTGCCAGCTCTTTGGAGGCAGTTTTTCTCAAAAATTCCAGAATCTTGATTCCGGCATTTCCGAGATAGGAGGAAGATTTCTTCATGCCGAGATGATCAGACTTAAAGTTGGTGTTGTAGAAGCAGTACAGCAAAAAGTCCATCAGATCCGGCACAACAGCCTGTGCCCCTTCGGATTCCAGAAGATCGACCAGATGATTGTTGGCAGCCGGGAGGAATTTGACGAGAATTTCTCCGACGACGCCGACTTTTGGCTTCACCTCATCGGTGATCGGCAGGGCATCAAAGTCTTTCACAATCGCACGGCACAGGGTTTGAAACTGACCGAAGGTTGGATTTTTGCCCGACACAAAGCGGATGCAGATTTTTTCCCATTTCTTGTGCAGCTTATTTGCCGAGCCTTTTACCTGCTCATACGGGCGCATCCGGTAGAGGCAGCGCATGAAGAGATCACCAAATACCAGAGCATAACAGCCTCTTTTCAGAAGCGCAAGGCTGATCTTGAAGCCCGGATTTTTCTCCAGCCCGCTCATGTTGATGGAGATGACTGGAACCTGTTCCATGCCAGCTTTGCCGAGCGCACGGCGGATGAAGCCGATATAGTTGGAGGCACGGCATCCACCTCCTGTCTGCGAGATCAGGACAGCAGTCTTATTCAGATCATATTTTCCGGAGGAGAGCGCTTCCATGATCTGTCCGACCACGAGAAGGGACGGATAGCAGGCATCGTTGTTTACATATTTTAATCCCATGTCGATCGAGTGTCTGTCATTTTCCGGCAGCAGGGCTAAGTGGTAGCCACAGGCGTTAAATGCCGCTGCGATGATGGAAAAATGAATCGGTGACATCTCGGGGCAGAGGATCGTATAATTTTTCCTCATCTCTTCTGTGAAGATGACGCGGTTGAAGCTTGCCGATTTGATATGGCGCTCCATATGTTTCGTCTCTCTGACACGAATCGCAGCGATCAGAGAGCGGATTCGGATTCTGGCAGCTCCTAAGTTATTGACTTCATCGATCTTCAGGCAGGTATAGATCTTTCCAGAGTTGGAAAGAATATCATTTACCTGATCGGTTGTGACGGCGTCGAGACCACAGCCAAAGGAGTTTAGCTGGATCAGATCGAGGTTGTCCTGGGTCTTTACGAAGTTTGCGGCAGCGTAGAGACGGCTGTGGTACATCCACTGATCCATGACGATCAGAGGGCGCTCCGGAGGATTCAAGTGTGAGATCGAGTCCTCTGTCAGAACAGCGATGCCGTAGGAGTTGATCAGTTCCGGGATGCCGTGGTTGATCTCAGAGTCGATATGGTACGGCCTTCCGGCGAGCACAATGCCGCGTCTGCCCGTCTTTTTGAGGTATTCTAGTGTCTCTTCCCCTTTCTGGCGCATCGTGTTGCGGACATGTTCCATCTCCTCCCATCCCGCTTTGGCGGCGGCGATGACTTCTTCCTTTGGAATTTCCGGGAAGACTTTGACAAGCTCGGAGGTGACCGTCTCGAGGCTGGTCAGCGAAAGAAACGGATTTCGGAAATCGATGTTTTTCGTGCGCAGTTCCTCGATATTATTTTTGATATTCTCGGCATAGGAGGTCACGATCGGGCAGTTGTAATGGTTCTGTGCATCCGGGAATTCATTTCTCTCATATGGAACACATGGGTAGAAGACAAACGAAAGTCCCTGATGAATCAGCCAGGAAACGTGACCGTGCGCCAGTTTTGCCGGGTAACATTCTGATTCGCTCGGGATGGATTCGATGCCGAGCTCATAAATCTTTCTCGTCGAAGGCGGCGAGAGGATGACGCGGTATTTCAAATCCGTGAAGAAACGGAACCAGAATGGATAGTTTTCGTACATATTTAACACGCGCGGAATTCCGACTTCCCCGCGCACAGCCTGGTCGACTTCGAGCGGTGTGTAGGAAAACAGCAGCTTGTTTTTAAAATCAAATAAGTTTGGAATGTTATCTTTGTTTTTCTCTTTTCCGATACCACGTTCGCAGCGATTTCCACTGATAAACTGTCTGCCGCCGCTGAAGCGGTTGATCGTCAGACGGCACTGGTTGGTGCAGCCTTTACACTTTGCCATGTGTGTCGTAAATTGCAGCGCGTTGATCTTTTCGATTGAGAGCATGGTTGTCTCGGAATCCTCGGTGTAGCGCTCTCCTGCGATCAGTGCAGCGCCGAAGGCACCCATGATTCCTGCGATATCAGGGCGGATCGCCTCGCAGTTTGCAATTTTTTCAAAGCTTCTCAGGACGGCGTCATTGTAGAAAGTACCTCCCTGCACGACGATATTTTTTCCGAGCTCGGAGGCGTCGGAGACTTTGATAACCTTGTACAGCGCATTTTTGATGACCGAGTAGGCAAGACCGGCTGAGATATCGGAGACGTCAGCGCCTTCTTTCTGCGCCTGTTTTACTTTTGAGTTCATAAATACGGTACAGCGTGTTCCAAGATCAATCGGATGTTCTGCAAACAGAGCGGCTTTTGCGAAATCCTGAACCGTATAGTTCAGCGACTTTGCAAAGGTCTCGATGAAGGAACCACACCCGGAGGAGCATGCCTCGTTGAGCTGTACGCTGTCTACAGTCTGATTCTTGATCTTGATACATTTCATATCTTGACCGCCGATGTCGAGGATGCAGTCGACATCCGGATCGAAGAAGGCGGCAGCATAGTAGTGAGATACCGTCTCCACCTCTCCTTCATCGAGCATCAGCGCTGATTTGATCAATGCCTCGCCGTATCCTGTCGAGCAGGAGTAGACAATCTTTGCCGTCGGAGGCAGAATGGAATAAATCTCCTGCATCGCCTTGATCGTGGTCTTTAGAGGACTTCCGTTGTTGTTGCTGTAGAAAGAATAGAGGAGGGAGCCGTCCTCGCCGACGAGTGCGACTTTTGTCGTGGTCGATCCGGCGTCAATTCCAAGGAAACAATTTCCCTCGTAGGTCTCGAGATCAGCGGTGGCGACATTGTAGCGGTTCTGGCGCTCGATGAAGTCATCGTACTCTTTCTGTGAGGCAAACAGAGGCTCCATTCTCGCAACTTCAAACTCCAGATGGATCGTCTTCGAGAGTTTTTTGAGCAGATCGGTCATGGAGAGCACGGTCTCCCCGGAAGCGTTCATCGCAGAGCCGATCGCTGCAAACAAGTGTGAATTCTCAGGTGTGATGGCGTGTTCGTCATCCAGCTTTAAGGTGCGGATAAAAGCCTGCTTCAATTCCGGAAGAAAGTGAAGTGGTCCTCCAAGGAAGGCGACGTGACCGCGGATTGGTTTTCCGCAGGCAAGACCGCTGATCGTCTGATTGACAACTGCCTGGAAGATAGAAGCGGAAAGGTCTTCCTTGGTGGCACCTTCATTGATCAGAGGCTGAATATCGGACTTGGCAAACACACCACAGCGTGCTGCGATGGCATAGATCGCCTTATAGTTTTTTGCATATTCGTTCAGACCCGAGGCGTCTGTCTGAAGCAGAGAAGCCATCTGGTCAATAAAAGAACCTGTACCTCCGGCACAGATTCCGTTCATACGCTGTTCGATATTTGTGCCGTCAAAGTAAATGATTTTCGCATCCTCGCCGCCAAGTTCAATCGCGACATCAGTCTGCGGAGCGTAGGACTGAAGTGCAGTCGAGACAGCGATCACTTCTTGTACAAATGGAATGCCGAGATGTTTGGCAAGTGTCAGACCGCCGGAACCTGTGATCATAGGAGACAGCGTGATTTCTCCCAATTGTTCGTATGCCTTTTTTAAAAGAGAGGCAAGGGTTTCCTGAATATTGGCATAGTGACGCTCGTAGTCAGAAAATAAGAGTGATTGGCTGGAATCGAGGATTGCGACTTTCACGGTGGTAGATCCGATATCAATTCCGAGCGTATAAAAATTTGTCTGATTCATAAAGAAAATCCTTTCGTTTTTGTAGGCTTCTCCCACTGTCTGGGACGGTGGGGAAATCCTGTAAATCTTTCGCAAAAAATTGACAAAAATAAGGTCCTATCGTATAATCAATCTACTGTAAATTCAGAGGTTTTTACATTGAATCAAAATGTGTTTTCACCGTCAGACTGCGATGTGCAGAGAGCGGTGATCGAAAGCTGTCATTTTTTGGGACCGACTTTCGACTGCCTTACATTATACGACAGAAAAGTGGAAAATTCAAATAACAAAATCATAAAAAATATAATTGAAATATAAACTCGATTTCGGTATAATTTTTACCAGACGTCAAAGCGGGGATGGATTACCTGAGAAGTACCGCCAAAGTCTGCCGCCAAGTGCGGCGAAGGAAGAGTTAGATCAGAGAATGGAGAGCGTAATGTATCGATTATTAAAGAAAGATGGGAATGCAAAGAGGGGAGAACTTCACACGGTGCACGGTGTGATTCAGACCCCTGTTTTTATGAATGTGGGGACAGTGGCAGCGATCAAGGGCGCTGTCTCGACGGAAGATTTAAAGGAGATTGGGACACAGGTGGAATTGTCAAACACATACCATCTCCATGTCAGACCGGGAGATACCATTATCCGGCAGCTGGGAGGACTTCACAAGTTTATGAACTGGGATCGCCCGATTCTGACGGATTCCGGCGGATTTCAGGTGTTCTCCCTGGCAAAGCTGCGCAAGATCCAGGAGGAGGGAGTCTATTTTAACTCCCACATCGATGGAAGAAAAATTTTTATGGGTCCGGAGGAGAGCATGCAGATCCAGTCGAATCTAGGATCCACGATTGCGATGGCATTTGACGAGTGTCCGCCGAGCACAGCGGAGCGCGCATATGTTCAGAAGTCTGTTGACCGCACAGTGCGCTGGCTGGAGCGGTGTAAAAAGGAGATGGATCGCTTAAATGCACTTCCGGATACGGTCAACCCGCATCAGATGCTGTTTGGCATCAACCAGGGGGCAATCTATGATGATATCCGTATCGAACATGCCAAGCGAATCGCCGAGATGGATCTCGACGGGTATGCGATCGGAGGACTGGCGGTCGGGGAGACACATGAGGAGATGTACCGGATCATTGAGTCGACCGTGCCTTATCTGCCGCAGGACAAGCCGACCTATCTGATGGGAGTCGGCACCCCGACGAATATTTTGGAGGCAGTGGAGCGCGGTGTGGACTTTTTTGACTGTGTCTATCCAAGCAGAAACGGGCGCCATGGTCATGTTTACACGGCACATGGAAAGCTGAATCTGTTCAACGCAAAGTATGAGCTGGACGAGCGACCAATCGAGGAAGGATGCCAGTGTCCGGCATGCCGCCACCACAGCAGAGCGTATATCCGCCATCTGCTGAAGGCAAAAGAGATGCTGGGGATGCGTCTGTGTGTGCTGCATAACCTGTATTTTTATAATCATCTGATGGAAGAAATCCGCGCTGCGATCGATGCAGGATGTTACCAGGAATTTAAAAAGAAAAAGATAGAAGGATTTGAAGGAAAATAAAAAGCACAAAAATGGAAAAACTACTTGAAAAAAGAGCGGTTTTTGTGTACTATATCAGATAAAGCGCTTTTTATTTTAGGAGGAAAACAAATGTATTTATTAGAAACAGCGACAGAGGGAACCGGCTCAACATTTATGGTGTTGGTTATGTACATTGTGATTATCGGAGCACTGATGTACTTTATTGCGATCAGACCTCAGAAGAAGGAGCAGAAGAAAATGGCTGAGATGTTGTCGACTCTGACCGTGGGAGACTGGGTTGTGACGACCAGCGGATTCTATGGAATGGTCATCGATATCACCGATGAGGACGTGATCGTAGAGTTTGGAAGCAACAAAAACTGCCGAATTCCAATGAAGAAAACAGCGATCGCAGAAGTCGAAAAACAAGATAATCAATAAAAAAACAGAAAAAGAACCTGAAAAAGGTTCTTTTTTTTATCGCTATAATGTGGTATAGTATGAATATTATCTCGAAAAAAGCCACCCAGAGTCCCCAAATAGCTGTGGGTGAGAGAGAATTGCTGTAAAAGAGAGCGCAAAGGTCGCTGCGAATTACAGAAAAAAAGAGAAATGAATCACAGGAAAGAAGGATAGAAACATGGGTTACAAAATTGCAGTCATTCCAGGAGATGGAATCGGACCGGAGATTGTGAGAGAAGCGCAGAAGGTGCTGGATGCAGCAGGAAAGAAATATGGTTTTTCCCTGGATTATGAGGAAGTATTAATGGGAGGCGCTTCGATCGATGTGCATGGCGTACCGCTTACAGATGAAGCGATTGCGACGGCAAAGGCGAGTGATGCAGTTTTGATGGGATCAATCGGGGGAGATGCGAAGACTTCTCCTTGGTATCAGCTTCCGCCGCAGCTTCGACCAGAGGCAGGTCTTTTGAAGATCCGCAAATCATTAAATTTGTTTGCAAATGTAAGACCGGCATATCTGTATGAGGAATTAAAGGCAGCATGCCCTCTGCGGGATGAGATTATCGGGGATGGCTTTGACATGGTGATCATGAGAGAGCTGACAGGTGGTCTCTACTTTGGAGCGAGACAGACGACAGAAGAAAACGGCGTCAGAAAAGCAGTGGATACTCTGGCATATGATGAAAACGAGATCCGCCGCATCGCAATCAAAGGTTTTGATATCGCCAGAAAGAGAAGAAAGAAAGTCACAAGCGTCGATAAGGCAAATGTGTTGGATTCTTCCAGACTTTGGAGAAAAGTGGTGGAAGAGGTGGCAAAGGATTATCCGGATGTGACGCTGGAGCATATGCTGGTGGACAACTGTGCAATGCAGCTTGTCAGAGATCCAAAACAGTTCGACGTCATTTTGACGGAAAATATGTTTGGAGATATTTTATCGGATGAGGCGAGCATGGTGACAGGATCGATCGGAATGCTTTCGTCTGCAAGCTTAAACGAGACGAAATTCGGTCTGTATGAGCCAAGCCACGGATCTGCACCGGACATTGCGGGAAAGAACATTGCAAATCCGATTGCGACGATTCTTTCAGCGGCGATGATGCTGCGCTATTCCCTCGACTTAGACGAAGCGGCTGACGCGATTGAAACGGCAGTGAAGCAGGTTCTGGCGGACGGATACCGCACAGGAGATATTTTCTCGGAAGGATGTAAAAAAGTGGGTACGATCGAGATGGGAAATCTGATCGCGGAAAGAGTATAGAGAGAAGAAGAGGAGAAAAACAATGAGAAGTGATGCAGTAAAAAAAGGGATGCAGCAGGCACCCCACAGATCTTTGTTTAATGCACTGGGACTGACGGAGGAAGAGATGGAGCGCCCATTGGTGGGAATTGTCAGCTCCTACAATGAGATTGTGCCGGGTCATATGAACCTGGATAAAATTGTGGAGGCAGTAAAATTAGGTGTTGCGATGGCAGGAGGAACACCAAGAGTATTTCCGGCAATCGCAGTCTGTGATGGAATTGCGATGGGACATATCGGAATGAAATATTCGCTGGTGACGAGAGATCTGATCGCTGACTCTACAGAAGCGATGGCATTGGCACACCAGTTTGACGCGCTTGTCATGATCCCAAACTGTGACAAAAACGTGCCGGGACTTTTGATGGCAGCGGCTAGAATTAACGTGCCGACAGTGTTTGTCAGTGGCGGACCAATGCTTGCCGGTCATGTAAAAGGCAAGAAGCGCAGTCTCTCCAGCATGTTCGAGGCAGTCGGATCGTATGCGGCAGGCACGATGACAGAGGAAGATGTGCTTGAGATGGAGCAGAAGGTCTGCCCGACTTGCGGATCCTGCTCGGGAATGTACACAGCAAACAGTATGAACTGTCTGACAGAGGTTCTCGGAATGGGATTAAAGGGAAATGGAACAATCCCGGCTGTTTACTCTGAGAGAATCAAGCTGGCAAAACATGCCGGCATGCAGGTGATGGAACTGCTCAGAAAGAATATCCGCCCGAGAGATATCATGACAAAAGAGGCAATCTTAAATGCCTTGACGGTTGACATGGCACTGGGATGCTCGACAAACAGTATGCTGCACCTTCCAGCGATTGCACATGAGATCGGCATGGATTTCGACATCACATTCGCAAATGAGATCAGCGCAAAGACGCCAAACCTGTGCCATCTGGCACCGGCAGGTCCTACTTACATTGAGGAACTCAACGAGGCAGGCGGTGTCTATGCGGTAATGAATGAATTGAATAAAAAAGGACTGCTCCACACCGAGTGTATGACTGTGACGGGAAAGACGGTCGGGGAGAACATCGAAGGATGCATCAACAAAAATCCGGAGGTCATCCGCCCGATCGAAAATCCATACAGCCAGACAGGCGGTCTCGCTGTCCTGACAGGAAACCTGGCACCGGACGGCAGTGTGGTAAAGCGCTCCGCAGTTGTGCCTGAGATGATGGTACACGAAGGACCTGCAAGAGTCTTTGACTGTGAGGAAGATGCGATCGAGGCGATCAAAGGCGGAAAGATCGTGGCAGGCGATGTTGTGGTGATCCGCTATGAGGGACCAAAAGGCGGTCCTGGAATGAGAGAGATGCTCAACCCGACTTCTGCGATTGCGGGAATGGGACTGGGATCGAGCGTTGCTCTGATCACAGACGGACGTTTCAGCGGTGCTTCCAGAGGAGCATCAATCGGACATATCTCTCCAGAGGCAGCAGTGGGCGGACCGATTGCCCTTGTGGAGGAAGGAGACAGAATCCGGATCAATATTCCGGAGACAAAATTAGAGCTTCTCGTATCAGAGGAAGAGCTTGCTGCCAGAAGAGAAAAATGGCAGCCAAGAGAACCAAAGGTGACGACAGGATATCTCGCAAGATACGCTTCGATGGTGACATCAGGCAACAGAGGAGCGATCCTGGAAATCCCAAAGCACTAGGAAGGAGAAACTTTCATGAGATTGAATGGATCAGAGATTGTAATTGAATGTTTAAAAGAACAAGGCGTGGACGTGGTGTTTGGCTATCCGGGCGGCGCGATCCTGAATGTTTACGATGCACTTTATAAGCACAGCGATGAGATTTTTCATGTTTTGACCTCCCATGAGCAGGGAGCTTCTCATGCAGCTGACGGTTATGCGCGCGCGACGGGAAAGGTCGGTGTGTGTATGGCCACATCAGGTCCTGGAGCGACAAACCTGGTGACAGGAATTGCGACTGCATACATGGACTCTGTGCCGATCGTGGCGATCACGGCAAACGTCGGAGTGCCGCTGCTTGGAAAAGATAGTTTCCAGGAGATCGATATTACAGGTGTCACGATGCCGATCACAAAACATAATTTTATCGTAAAAGATGTGACAAAGCTTGCAGATACGATTCGCAGTGCATTCCGCATCGCAAAAGAGGGAAGACCAGGTCCTGTTCTGATCGATATTCCAAAGGATGTGACTGCTGCAGAGACAGAATATGAAAAGATTGTGCCGGAAGAAGTGGAGCGCAGCATAGAATACATCAAAGAGGAGGACATCCAGACTGCAATTGAACTGATTAATCACTCAAAGAAGCCGTTTATCTTTGTCGGAGGCGGTGCTGTGATCTCAGACGCATCGGAGGAACTGGCAGAGTTTGTAAATAAGGTACATGCACCGGTTGCAGATTCTCTGATGGGAAAAGGTGCGTTCGACGGAACAAATGAGTTATACTGTGGTATGCTGGGAATGCACGGCACAAAGACAGCAAACTTTGGCGTGACACAGTGCGATCTTCTGATTACGATCGGTTCCCGTTTTAGTGACCGTGTGGTCGGAAATGCAAAACGGTTTGCTAGAAATGCAAAAGTGCTCCAGATTGACATTGATCCTGCTGAGATCAACAAAAATATCCGCGTGGATGCCAGTGTAGTCGGAGATGTAAAGGAAGTTTTAAAACGAATCAACGGCAAGATTGAGGACCACAATCACGATGAATGGATCAAATCGATCTTGGATATGAAGGAGAAATATCCTCTGAAATATGACCACAATGTGTTGACAGGTCCATTCGTAGTCGAAGAGATCTATAAGGTGACAAAGGGCGATGCGATCATCACCACAGAGGTTGGACAGCATCAGATGTGGGCGGCACAGTTCTATCAGTACAAAAAACCGCATAGATTTCTGACATCAGGTGGTCTGGGAACTATGGGATATGGTCTGGGCGCAAGCATTGGAGCTAAGGTGGGAAAACCTGACAAGACCGTCATCAATATCGCAGGTGACGGATGTTTGCGCATGAACATGAACGAGATTGCGACAGCAGCGCGCTACAACATCCCGATCATCGAGGTTGTCATCAATAACCATGTACTCGGTATGGTGCGTCAGTGGCAGACTTTGTTCTATGGAGAGAGATATTCAAATACGGTGTTAAATGACGCAGTAGACTTTGTGAAGCTTGCTGAGGCGATGGGAGCTGTCGGCATTCGTGTGACAAAGAAAGAGGAAGTTGCACCGGCACTGGAAAAAGCGATTGCACTGCAGAGACCAGTTGTCATCGACTGTCAGATTGACTGTGATGACAAGGTATTTCCGATGGTTTCTCCTGGAGCTGCGATCGAGGAAGCATTTGACCAGGATGATTTATAATAGAAAACACAAAAAAGTATTGACGAATTTTTAACAAAGGCGTAGAATAGGGAATACTAAAGAATTTAGTAGATCACTGAGTTAAAGCAAGGAAGAATCAGGAACATTATTCTTCCTTGCTTTGCCATAATTAGAACTTGGGAGGAAGAGATCATGAGTAGAGTGTACAATTTTTCCGCAGGACCTGCCATATTGCCAGAAGAGGTTCTGAGAGAAGCAGCAGAAGAGATGTTTGATTATAAGGGTTCCGGCATGTCCGTTATGGAAATGAGTCACCGCTCAAAAGTATTCGACGATATCATCAAAGAGGCAGAGGCTGACTTGAGAGATCTGATGAACATTCCGGACAACTACAAGGTGCTGTTTCTTCAGGGAGGCGCTTCGCAGCAGTTCGCGATGATTCCGATGAATCTGATGAAAAATAAAGTCGCCGATTACATTGTGACAGGGCAGTGGGCAAAGAAAGCATATCAGGAAGCGCAGAAATATGGAAAGGCAAACAAGATTGCAAGTTCTGAGGATCAGACATTCTCATATATTCCGGACTGCTCCGATCTGCCGATCAGCGAGGATGCAGATTACGTATATATCTGTGAGAATAATACGATTTACGGGACAAAGTTTAAGACACTTCCAAATACAAAAGGAAAGACGTTGGTTGCGGATGTGTCGTCCTGTTTCTTGTCTGAGCCAGTTGATGTCACAAAATATGGCGTGATTTATGGTGGTGTCCAGAAGAATATCGGTCCTGCCGGTATGGTGATTGCGATTATCCGCGAGGATCTGATCACAGAGGATGTCCTTCCGGGAACACCAACGATGCTGACATACAAGACACACGCAGATGCAGAGTCGCTGTACAACACACCGAACTGTTACTGTATCTATATCTGCGGAAAGGTGTTCAAATGGCTCAAAAAGATGGGCGGTCTGGAGGCAATGAAAGCGCTCAATGAAAAGAAAGCAGCGATCTTATATGATTTCCTGGATCAGAGCAAGATGTTCAGGGGAACAGTGAGAAAAGAAGATCGCTCCCTGATGAATGTTCCGTTTGTGACCGGAGACAAAGAGCTGGATGCTAAATTTGTCAAGGAGGCAGAGGCGGCAGGATTTGTGAATTTAAAAGGTCACCGCTCTGTCGGAGGTATGCGTGCGAGCATCTACAATGCGATGCCAATGGAAGGTGTGGAGAAATTGGTAGAATTTATGAAGAAATTTGAAGAGGAGAATCAGTGAGATGTTAAAATATAACTGTCTGAATCCAATCTCAGAAAAAGGAATCGAATTGTTTTCAGAAAATTATGAGAAAGTAGAAAACTATCAGGAAGCAGACGCCATTTTAGTGCGCAGTGCCTCCATGCACGAGATGGAGCTGCCAGATAATCTGGAGGCGGTTGCGAGAGCCGGAGCAGGCGTCAACAATATTCCACTCGACAAATGTGCTGAGAAAGGAATTGTGGTCTTCAATACACCTGGCGCAAACGCAAATGGAGTGAAAGAGCTTGTGATCTGCGGAATGCTGCTTGCCTCGAGAGATGTCGTTGCAGGTATCAACTGGGTTCAGTGTGATAAAGACGATGAGAACATCGCAAAGACGGCAGAAAAGCAGAAAAAGCAGTATGCAGGATGCGAGATTCAGGGAAAGAAGCTTGGTGTGATTGGTCTTGGAGCAATCGGTGTTCAGGTGGCAAACACAGCAATTCATCTGGGAATGGAAGTTTATGGATATGATCCATTTATCTCTGTAGAAGCAGCATGGAAGCTTTCAAGAAATATCCGCCATATCCAGGATGTCAACGAGATTTACAGAGAGTGTGATTATATCACCATCCATGTACCTCTGATGGACAGCACGAAAAGTATGATCAACGAGACGGCAATCAATATGATGAAACCGGGTGTTGTTGTGCTGAACTTTGCAAGGGATCTTCTGGTCGATGAGAAAGCAATGGTAAAGGCATTGGAGGCAGGAAAAATAAAACGATACGTTACAGACTTCCCGAATCCTATCACCGCAGCAGCGAAGGGAACCATCGTTATCCCTCATCTTGGAGCTTCGACAGAGGAGTCGGAAGATAACTGTGCAATGATGGCGGTGCGTGAGCTGAGAGATTATATGGAGAACGGAAATATCAACCACTCCGTGAACTATCCAACCTGCGATATGGGAGAATGTGTCCACGCATGCAGAATCGGAATCAATCACAGAAATATCAAGAATATGATCAGTCAGTTTACTTCGATCTTAGGCGAGGCAGATTTCAATATTGCAAACCTGGTCAACGGAAGTAAAGGAGACTATGCATACTCTTTGCTGGATCTGGATCAGAAAGTTTCAGATGAGATTGTAGAAAAGCTGCGCAAATTGGACGGCGTATTAAAAGTACGTGTGATAAAATAGAGAAAAGGCAGAGCTGTCGCAGAAAAGAGATCTTTTGCGGCAGCTTTTTTCAATCTGATTAAAGTGGATTTTTACAATCAGCTTCGTTCTTTGCGGGGGTTAAAAAATCGTAAAATATAGACAGGAAGGAAAAGAAAAATGGCAACAATCAGACCTTTTCGGGCAGTGCGCCCAAGAGCAGATCTGGCGTCGAGAATTGCGGCGCTTCCATATGATGTATATAACAGACATGAGGCGAGAATTGAGGTGAAAAGAGAGCCGGAATCTTTTTTGCAGATTGACCGTGCGGAGACTATGTGCGCAGAGGACATAGATATCTATGCGCCGGAAGTCTACCAAAAAGCACATGATCTTCTGTGGGAAAAGATTGGAAATGGAACTTTTGTGCAGGATGAGAAGCCTTGCTATTATTTGTATGAATTGATCATGGATGGCAGATCACAGACAGGGATTGTGGCATGCGCGTCGATCGATGACTATCAGAATCAGGTGATCAAAAAACATGAATGTACAAGAGAGGAAAAGGAGCAGGACAGAATCTGCCATGTGGATATCTGTGATGCGCAGACAGGACCGATTTTCCTCGCTTATCGAAAGAATGAGGAGTTAAAAAAAGTGATCCGCAAGGTCAAGCAAGGAGAGGCGGAATTTGACTTCACATCGCCGGACGGGATTATACACAGAGGATGGAAGGTTGATGAGGCAGAAGAGATCAAAAACATTCAAAGATTGTTTGGTGAGATGAATGCCATCTACATCGCCGACGGTCATCACAGGGCAGCCTCCGCCGTGAAGGTAGGATTAAAGAGAAGAGCACAGCATCCAGATTACACAGGAGAAGAGGAATTTAATTTCTTTCTGTCGGTACTTTTTTCAGAGGATGAATTGCTGATTATGGACTATAACCGCGCGGTGCGGAGCCTGAATGGATACACGGAGGAAAATTTTCTTGATAAGGTGAAGGAAAAGTTTACCGTGACTCTGGCGGAAGGTGTTGTAAAGCCTGAAAAAAAGGGACAATTTGGCATGGATCTGGGAGGAATTTGGTATCTTCTTGAGAGTAAAGAAGTGTATCAGAAAAAAGATCCGGTGGAAGCGCTGGATGTCTCTTACCTTCAGAGAGAATTGCTGTTTCCGGTACTGGGAATTGAGGATCCAAAGACAGATGAGAGAATTAGCTTTATCGGCGGAATCCGCGGAATCGGAGAGCTTGAGAGGCGTGTAAATGAGGATTGTCAGGTAGCATTTTCTATGTATCCTACCACGATACAGGAGCTGTTTGAGGTCGCAGATGAGGGAAAATTGATGCCGCCAAAATCGACATGGTTCGAGCCAAAGCTGAGAAGTGGTCTGTTTTTACATCTGATCGGGGATGGAAAAATTCAGTGAAATATAGTTTGATAATCAAATCAAGATTGCTTGTCTTTATGGAGAAAAAATGATAGAATGTCTTTTATAAAATACATTTATCATGGGAGGATATTTATGGACAAAAAATTATATGATTTGATGGATTGGGCTGCGATCGAGGCAGTCGTCTATTCTGAGGAAGATCAGCCTCATTCTCTCTTAGGTGCACATGAGACAGAGAATGGCATTCTGATTCAGACATTTATTCCTTCAGCAGTCGAAGTGTCCGTAAAAATTGCAGGTGTGAAAGAAGAATATCCGATGGAGGTTGCCGATGAGGCAGGATTCTTTGCAGTCCTTCTTCCGAGAAAAACCATTCCGGAATATTCCTATAAGATTACCTATGACAATGGAGAGACCGGCGAGATGATGGATCCATATGTATTTGAACCGCAGATTTCTGAGGAGATGACAAAGAAATTCAATGCGGGCATCTGCTATGACATTTATGAAAAACTGGGCGCACATCCGATGACAGTAAACGGGGTGGACGGTGTTTACTTTGCAGTGTGGGCTCCGAATGCCATGAGAGTCAGTGTAGTAGGAAATTTTAATCTGTGGGATGGAAGAAGAATGCCAATGCGAAGACTGTGGGATTCGGGTATCTTCGAGCTGTTTATTCCAGGTCTGGCAGCAGGAGAACTGTACAAGTATGAGATTAAGGCAAAAGGCGGTTTGACCTATCTGAAGGCAGACCCTTATGCAAATGCCGCAGAACTTCGCCCGAACACAGCCTCGATCGTTGCAGATCTGAGACATTTCGACTGGACAGACAAAGAGTGGATCGCAGAGCGTGAGAAGCGCGATACAAAGACAGAGCCGATGTTTATCTATGAGCTGCATTTAGGTTCCTGGAAAAAACCGGAAGATGGGCGTATCTTTTACAATTATCGTGAGTTGGCTCCGATGATCGCAGAGTATGTCAAGGAGATGGGATATACGCATATTGAGCTGATGCCAGTGATGGAGCATCCGTTTGACGGTTCCTGGGGATACCAGGTGACGGGATATTATGCGCCGACCAGCCGTTATGGGACACCGGAGGATTTTATGTATTTCATGAACTATATGCATGAGCAGAAAATCGGCGTCATCATCGACTGGGTTCCAGCACACTTCCCGCGCGATACCTTCGGTCTTTCAAACTTTGATGGGACATGCCTCTATGAACACTATGATCCGAAACAGGGAAGCCATCCTCACTGGGGCACTTTGATTTACAATTACGGAAGACCGGAAGTGAAGAATTTCCTGATCGCCAATGCGCTGTTCTGGGCAGAAAAGTATCACGTCGATGGCATTCGCATGGATGCTGTGGCGTCGATGTTGTATCTGGACTATGGAAAGAACGATGGAGAATGGGTCGCAAACATGTATGGCGGCAACGAGAATCTGGAGGCAGTGGAATTCTTTAAACATTTAAATTCCATTTTCCACCAGAAAGAAAAAGGTGTGATGATGATCGCAGAGGAATCCACCGCATGGCCGAAAGTGACAGGTGATGTGCGAGAGGATGGTCTTGGGTTTGACTATAAATGGAATATGGGATGGATGAATGATTTCATCGGATATATGTCCTTAGACCCGATCTATCGTGCCAGCCGCCATGGAGAGCTGACATTCAGCATGATTTATGCATACAGTGAGGACTTTATTCTGACATTGTCCCACGATGAGGTGGTACACGGGAAGGCTTCTATGATCGGAAAGATGCCTGGCGACAGAAAACAGAAGTTTGCCAACCTGAGGGCAGCTTATGGATTTATGATGACACATCCTGGAAAGAAACTTTTGTTTATGGGACAGGATTTTGCACAGTTTTCTGAGTGGAATGAGGAAAAAGGGCTGGAATGGGATCTGTTAGAGTATGATGAGCACAGACAGATGCAGCAGTATCTCAAAGATTTCAATAAGTTCTACAAAGAGCAGCCGGCGCTGTACAAGCTTGACTATGATCCGAAAGGATTTGAGTGGATCAATGTGATCCTCGCCAATGAAAATATGCTAGTGTTCACAAGAAATACAGAGAAGAAAGAGGAGACGCTTCTCGTTGTCTGCAATTTCTCGCCGCTTGTACATGAGAAACGTAAGATTGGTGTGCCTTACCCTGGAAAATATAAAGAGATTTTCAACAGTGACCGTGCGGAGTACGGCGGAGATGGCAATGTAAATCCGCGCCTGAAGCAGTCAAAGAAAGAGGAATGTGATGACAGACCAGACTCCATCACAATCAAAGTTCCTCCGATGGGAATCGCAATCTTCAGTTACACAAAAGGAACACAGAAGCCGACGACAAACCGCACAGCCAAAGAGAAAGAGCCTGTCGAGAAGGTGACGATCCGCAAGCCGAGAAAAAAGAAAAGCCTGAAGGAAGAACTTGAACAAAAGATCGCAGAAGAGGAAAGCAAGACAACCCCATCTGAGATCGAGTTGGCAGAGAAGACGGAGACATCAAAGAAGAAAAAGACATCCGGAACAAAAACCAAAACAAAGAAAAAAGAATCCTAATAAAAAAATGTATCCGGAACAATAAAAGTAAAACAAAAAGACCATAACAAGAAAAACAAAGGTGACGATGTGAGACTGTGATACAATCTTGCATCGTCACAAACAAGTATGAGGAAGACAGATGGAAAATATCACTGATCTGCAGGAGACGACTGTCCAGGAGGCAAACCGCCTGATCACATATCTTCAGGGAAACAGCTCCCATATCCTTCTGTTCGGATTGCGGGTATTGTTTGCGATCGCAGTATTTTTAGTAGGGAGGAAAGTGATTCATTTTCTCTCGAAGTCTGTTGATCGATTTTTCGGGAGGACAATCAAGGAAGAGAACGAACATCATTTTATGTTCTCTCTGAGCAAGGCAGGAATGTATATCGTGCTTGCCGGAATACTGGGAGGAATTTTGGGAATACCTTCTACCTCGTTTGCGGCATTGATCGCATCGATCGGTGTCGGTGTCAGCCTGGCGCTGAAGGAATCCATGTCGAATCTGGCAGGAGGAATGATTTTGCTGATGACAAAACCGTTTATTGCGGGAGAGTATATCCGGGAAGACGGACACGGAAACGAAGGGACAGTGGAAAAGATCGGGCTGTTTTACACTACGCTGATCACACCTGATAATCAGGTGATCCATTTGCCAAACGGTATCCTGGCGAACAGCGGAATTATCAATGTCTCAGGGCAGAAGGAGAGAGAGCTGCGCTGTACCGTGGGAATTTCGTATGAATCGGATTTAAAGAAAGCGAAAGCTTTGATTATGGGAATTCTGGATCGGGAAGAACTGGTGCTGGATGACAGACAGAAGCAGGTTTTTGTCGATGAGTTGGGTGAGAGCGCCGTGGTGATCGGGTGGAGAGCATGGGTTTCGACAGAAAACTACTGGAAGGCAAAGTGGAATATTACAGAGCAGATTAAGCTTGGTTTTGATGAGGAGAACATCGAAATTCCATTTTCTCAGCTTGATGTCAGGATCAGAAAGGAAGAATTGGAAAGAATCAGAATAGATAGAGAGTCGACAAAAGAGAAATGAAAGGTGGCAGGATGAAGGAAGAACAAAAAGAAAATGGAAAAGAACAAAATACACCGCATGTGCATGTCCGACCGGATGGAACAATTTATACGCATGTGCATCACCATGACGGTGCCAGTGATGCACAGCCCCATTCACACACGCACACACATACGCATGAAAACACAAAGGCTGTCATCAACCGCCTTTCCCGGGCGATCGGTCATCTGGAATCGATCAAAAAAATGGTAGAAAATGGACGAGACTGCAGTGAAGTTCTGATTCAGCTCTCAGCGGTGAAGGCAGCAATCAACAATACCGGAAAAGTGATCCTGCAGGATCACATTGAACATTGTCTTGTGGATGCGATTGAGACAGGAGATTTTGAGGCGATTGAAGAATTAAATAAGGCGATAGACCGATTTATCAAGTAAGCTTGTGAGGAGATGGTTTGAGATGATGGAGACAATCAAAAAGACTGCGGAGGAAGCGGCAGAGGAGTTGCTCTGTGCGGCAGGTTTGGAGGCAGGAGAAATTCTGGTGGTAGGATGTTCGACGAGCGAAGTGGCAGGACAAAAAATAGGAACATTTTCTAACAAAGATCTTGGAGCGGCAATTTTTGAGGGAATTCATCAGGCGACAGAGAGACATGGTGTTTACTTGGCAGCACAGTGCTGTGAACATCTGAACCGTGCGTTGATTCTGGAAAAAGAGGCGGCAAAGAAATATGGATTTGAGGTTGTGAATGTAGTTCCCCAGCCGAAGGCAGGTGGATCCTTTGCCACCGCAGCATATGCAGGGCTGAAGGATGCAGTTGCCGTTGAAGAGATCAAGGCGCATGCGGGGATGGACATCGGCGACACATTGATCGGAATGCATTTGAAGCGCGTTGCGGTGCCGGTGCGCATCAGCCACAGGAAACTGGGGGCTGCAAACCTTGTCTGTGCGCGCACGAGACCAAAATACATCGGCGGAGAGCGCGCCATCTATCTGAAGGCATAAAATAAAAAAAGAGTGTTGAAGAGTTTGAAAGGTAATGGAAAGGACGATAAAAATGAGTAAAATTGATGAAGTAAGAGCAGCGATGGTGGAAGCAATGAAAAACAAAGACAAAGAAAGAAAAGAGTCTTTGTCTATGCTGCTGTCAGCTCTGAAGAATAAGGCGATCGACAAGCGCGCCGATCTGACAGAGGCAGAAGAAAATGAGGTTGTCAAAAAAGAGATGAAACAGACAAAAGAGACCATGGATCTGGCACCGGCTGATCGCACGGACATCAAAGAGATGTGCCAGAGGCGTCTGGATGTCTTAAAAGAATTTGCGCCGCAGGAGATGAGTGAGGAAGAGATCAAAGCTGCCATCACTTCTGTCATGACAAAATTGGGGATTGAAAATCCGACAGGAAAAGACAAAGGAAAAATCATGAAAGAGCTGATGCCGCTCGTGAAAGGAAAGGCAGACGGTGGTGTAGTCAACAGGATTGTCGGGGAAATGTTGTCTTAATTGTAACTACTCAGCCTAACGGCTGAGTACCTTATATCAGATTTACTTTCTCTGAAAAAATCTTTTCGTCAAAACAGAGATTTTTTTCAGTATCTTATATTGAAGTTATCCACATATTCGGAGCATTGGAATACCCGCCT
>JALEVQ010000014.1 GCA_022788205.1 Robinsoniella sp.
TTCTGTATATCTTGGACTGGTAAAATGGCTTCCCTGATCACTGTTCATGATTTCAGGCACAGATCCGTCAAGTGCTTTTTTGCAGGTATCCAGAACAAACTTGATTTCCAGAGTGTCATCTATCTCCCATGCCAGGACATAACGGGAATACCAGTCTATAATGGCGGTGAGATAAAGCCAGCTCTTCTGTATAGGAATATAGGTAATATCAATACTCCAGACATGATCAGGAAAGGCAGCCTGTATCCCATTGAGAAGATAGGGATATACTTTATTGGCAGGATTCGCTTTACTTGTGTTCTGCCTGGGATAAACGGCTTGTATCCCCATTGCCTGCATTCTGGAAAGTACTGTTTTTTTATCTACATGAAAACCATAATAACTATCCAGCCATGTTGTGATACGGCGGTATCCAAATTCAGGATGCTTTGTATAGGTTATATCAATTAGGCGGTTAAGCTGCATATCCCATTCAGAAGAAGGGCGCGGCTTATAATACAGGGAAGTGCGGTTCAGACTCAGCATTTCAGCCTGGGTGGATACTGAAAAAACAGGGTCAGTAAAATCAACCATGGAGATTCTTTCATCCCGATGGAAATTAGATTCCAGATTTTTTTTCATCCACTCGTACTGAGCAGTAAGTTTTCCGATTTGTGTATATAGTTCTTCGATTTGTGCTTCATACTGCTTAGCCTGCTTACGCATTTTAGCATTTTCATTTTCAAAAAGCACATGTAAATTACTGGAAGCTTCTGTTTTCCAGCGAGTAAGCATATTAGGATGAACGTTATTTTCTGATGCAATTTCATTGAGCAAACGTTCTCCTCTAAAGACTTCCATAACAAGTTTTGCCTTAAATTCAGGCGAATAAGTTTTTCGCATAGTGTCACTCTCCTTTAAAATTAGTATGTGTGACCTAACGAAAAATTATTTAAAATTTTGTCTTAAATCATAGGACCATTATATTTGATACTATACGGTGTATTTTCCTCTTTATACGTGACGGCAGTGCACGGACATAACGGATCCAATAATGTCTGCGCATTTTCTGTACATAAGCCAGATATCTTTCACTGGTCACAGGAATAAATTCTTCCCCTTCATAGTACCCCTGCATTACCCCGACGACCCAGTCATGTGGTACAGGCTCCCGGTACAGACGGTTGTCACCACAGATCAGATAATCGTTCTTCCGAACTTTGACCACACGGTGCAGCACCATTTTTTTCTCCCACGGTCTTCGGTACAGCGCCACATCATTTATGTTCAGCAGACCGTTGACCCGCTCAATCAGTACAGCATTCTTCTGCTCTCTTAAAAGCGGCTCCATACTGTCGCCCTCAGTCATACAAAGACACCATCCATCCGAAACCAGATCCCGTTCAATCTGTGTCTGAAAGGCAGATGGATCGTTCATTTTTTCTTTCTTGTTCTGCATTTATTTCTATCTCCTGACATCATAGAATCAGTGTTTTAACATCAACATCATCACCTATAAGTATATTATCCGTCGATTGTACCGCCAGCACAGATTATTCTATCATTCACTCCGACGCCGATAAACATACTACTTTGGCAACACTTATTTTCTTAAATGAAGAAACCAATGCTGCACATTCATCACCTTATAGCTTCGCTGAAGCAGTTACAATATTCTCAATGACATTCTTTACTATTTTATCATCCCAAACGCTCTCAACTCTTGGTGAAAGGCTCTTCTTCTTGAGTATTTATTTTTGTAGCTCTCCATAATCTGTGCTTTTGCCCTAAGGATCCCCATAGACTCCTTTACCTCACCGATGGCTGCTATATATGCTGCGCACTCACCGTAATAATTTCTGCGATTATTCTCCATGATTGCCGCTACTCTGCGTTCAATCAATCCATCGATCCGCTTCATCCATATCTCAACCTCTTCTGGCTGAAGTTGATTTTCCTGTTTCCACCGTTTGAAAATATTCCAAAATGTCTCTCTGTCGCTGGAGGATATCGTCTGATTCGATCCGCGATCATACTCTTCCCCTTTAAAATTACATTCCGAAATGATTCTGTTCAGCATTCTGTCTAAGCCTTGTGATTGGAAAACCTCCTCTCCTTTATACAGATCTAAAAGCATCAATGATAATCCTTGTTTTATAAATGTGCTCGACCATCCCAGTGCCTCTTTCTTTTTCATGCCAACAGAAAACATCTTTTCATATTCGCCATTCCAAAAGAGCATCATACAGTACGAATTGGTACTTAGTCGGTTGCGTTTCTGCCTATCGAAAAAATATTCTGTATTCGAATTTTTATCTGCCGTTTCCCTGTATTCCTGTTCATAGATGGCTGTCACCTCATCTCTGTACCTCTCCCATTCTCTGCTGCCGAATCGAATTCTCATATAATTCATTACCGTTGAGTTTGAGCGAAAGGCTTCCACCCAGCATTGCTCCTGCTCCTCTTTCTTCTTCAATCTTGCGGCATAAAACGCTGTCAGGAGTGCAATATCACTTCTGATCACAAGAGAGATCGAGATTTTTTCCATTGCCTCTTTGCCGATCTGAAACATTTTCTCGTCTTCACCAGATTCCGTCTTTTTTCTAAGCAGCTGTTCATATAGTGTCGGATGTACATCCACAAATTTTCTTGCCGTTTTAAGCAATACCTCTTCATTCGAAATCATCGACATAGCTTCCATCAAAAGCTTTTCCGCATCACTGTCTTTTTGTCTGCCAAGATATTCGATCCACAACATCAGAAAATCATCAAATTCCGGCAATTTTCTGTTTCCTGTCTGAAGGATTTCTTCCAGGCTGATATTGCAAGCGCCAAAATTCCTCATCATACACAATAATTTTTCAGCTCGATCCGAAAGTTTATTTCCCATATAGGTTAAATATAGACACTCTTTGACAAACTTCTTGAAATCATATTCCAATAGTCCATTCTGTTCCAGCTCATCCATACTTAGATCCGAACCGGAAAAGTCCATATAGTCACCCTGAGCTGAAATTTGCAAAACAGACATGATTTCTGCCAGTTCACATCCTGCGCTGTAGGCTTCCTTGTCAACACAGCTATGGACCAATTCCATTGCCTGATTGATATCCAGCAGAATTTTTTCCGGATCCATGAACAAAACTTCCGGCACATCGCAATTATACCATTCATCCCATTCTTCATTGTATTCACTGTCAAGTGATCGTTCTCCATCATCAATCTCTGCCAGTCTTTTCTTAATCTCTTCTATATCTGAAAGCAGTTTCTGATTCTCCTTGTCATAGACACGCTCCTTGCTCTCTGTCTTTGCGCCATCTTCACCACAATATTCCAGCAGATGCAAAAAACTCTCTCTTTTACTTTCCGGACATTTTCTCGCCATTTCATAAACAAAAATTTTCATGTTCTCTTGTGAAAGTTTTTTCATTCGCTGATCTACCTCTTGTAAAAATTCCGGTAATCGCATCATTTTATCGCTCATCTATTTTCTTCCTCCTAAATCTTCTCATTGTACACTCTTCTCCAAAGCTGTCCGCCTGAATGCTGCTCATGCAAAAGGCATCCCATCTCCAATCTATTTCGATTTTACCATGGAGGTGTACAAATGACAAGCTAAGACATCGGAATTACAAACAAAAACACAGCTCTGAAAGGTAAAAATAATTCGCACTAAATTTACAAATATACTGCAGACTTCAAGCAGACAGTGTAAAATAAAAGAAAAACTTTGTCGCAAAGGAGTCCGCATGAGTAGAGAA
>JALEVQ010000020.1 GCA_022788205.1 Robinsoniella sp.
ACAAGGGGCGTAAGTCCCTGTCCAAAACCGATTGCAACCATACTGTATCCATAAACCGCGAATCCAAGAATCGTAAATGCAGCGACACCCTCTGTTCCCACATATTTCATCAGAACATAGTTAAAGGCAAACATGGATATCGCACTTGCCATCTCTCCGATAAACTCGGAGGATCCATTCAGAATCGTTTCCCGACTCACAGCTTTGTCAAATCGGAAACGCCGGAAGCCGATACTTCCAGACGACCGGAGGAACCATGCAAGCTGAACACAGACCCCAATGATCTGGACGATCAGGGAGGCGATGGCGCTTCCCTGTACCCCCATGGACAGCCTGCCAACAAAAAGAAAGTCCAGTATGGCATTCAGAATGCAGCTAAGAATGCCGACCAGCATACAGATCTGAGGTTTACCGTCCACACGGAGAAACATTCCCAGTATTGTACCAGCCACCATCAGGGGATAGGTGAAAAGCATGATGCGATAATACTGGGTGAAGAATCCGGACAGTTCACCGTCAGCTCTCAACACCTTTAGAATTGGTGAGAACAGCAGAAATACGGCAATGGATGTGAGTATGCAGATTACTACGGCGGTCACCACCGTCTGTGAAAACACCTCAGAAGCCTTGTGTTTCTCCTCTGCTCCCAAAAGTCTTCCGCATATGACTGTTCCGCCGACACCGACGCACAGACCCACACCCAGATAAAAATACAGAATCGGCAATCCAAGGTTAATCGCCGCCAGTGCATTTTCACCCACATAGTTGCCGGTGAAATAGCCATCGGTGATTGTGATCGCCGTTTGCAAAAGCATTGCTATGATGCTTGGAACGGAAAACTGAAGAATTGTTTTAAGTTTGTTTTCCTTGATTTCTCTTATATCCATAATTACATCTCCTTTACTGGATTCCATTATAGAGATGTAATTATCATTTTTCTTCTGAATTTGTGCTATCCACCAAATGATTATCATTTGGTAGAGAAAAAGAACCTACGATCCATAGAGTTTGTCTGTAGGGTTTGACTGATCTAATCAAAATCGCTCATGTGGCCTTGCCTCTGTTGTGACTTCATAAGCTGTATACTCGTGATCAAATTCATAGCCGAGTTTTTCAGCCAGGCGAACAGAGTGGATATTTTGGGCATCCCAGCTTGGATACAAGCCTTCCTCCAGGCATTTCAATATCAGAGCGGAACATGCGATTGTCGCTAAATGCTTTCTTCTTTCTGACGTCAGCGTATCTACTTCAATTTCGATTCCTTCGTTATATCGTGTATAGGAAGAAGCACCGGAAACGATTTTCCCATCTTTCAGGATCACTATACCCCTTCCTATTTTCAGGTACTGTTCTTTGCTTTCAAAGGCCGAAACAAAATCAGCGGTTTCGGGGTTTTTCAGGCACTGATCGTAAAGAGCCGCGTCGATCTGCCTGAGTTCATATTCCGGTGGAAGCTTGCTGATTTCCTTTTGGAGCATCTCCACATCAAAGAACGTGTCCTTTTTGATCGCGAATCTTACGACTTTCTTCGCAGAAGGATAACATTCTTCAATCAATGCAGACCACGCTCCATTTTGCGGAACTAATATCACAAATCCGTCGGGCTTATGGCTAACCATCTCTCTGTCCGGTCTGCCAGCAAAGAATCCAAAGCATCCGACAAACGCAAATGCTGATTCCGGTTTTTCGGTATCCGTAACATAGATTTTGCCCATGACATTCTGTAAGCACGAATAGATCAGCGTTTCCTGCCAATCTGCAAATAACTCTTTGACCTTCGATGTGTCTTTTAATTCGTATACCAATGGTATCTCACCGCCTTTTTTATTTACTCCACCATCTTCTCAAATGTCACCGTTTCCTCTTTCATCGAAATTTTTCGAACCTGATTGTTTGTTACTTTTATGTAATCCATAATTTCACCCTCTATCTCTCTATCTTTTTCACAAACAAAAAGTATGCCATTATACCGTTTATGATGATGTCTTGAACCTCTCATGGCTAAAGCCACGAGATTCTTGGGAACTCCTTTCTACTGAAAAGATATTTACCAAGCTACCCCCGTAGTTCCTACGGTTCTTATCCATAGTTTCTATGCTACTTCTAATATTCTCAATCCTTCATTGAGAATATTGATAGCAGCGTTTATATCTCTATCATGATGAGTATGACAACAAGGACATTCCCATTCTCTGACCGAAAGATTTTTAGTATTCTTATTTACATACCCACATACATTGCAAGTCTGAGAACTTGCATAGAATTTATTGACTTTGATAATCTGTCTACCATACCAGTTTGCTTTATATTCAAGTTGTCTTACAAATTCTGACCATGATACATCTGCAATAGACTGAGCAAGTTTATGATTTTTAATCATATTTTTTACTTGTAGATCTTCTAAACAGAT
>JALEVQ010000052.1 GCA_022788205.1 Robinsoniella sp.
CAGCATTGTCTGCTATCCGCTGAAAACACAGGGACAAATGTCAGCAGTAGGAACGTGACCGGATATTGTTATATGGGCAGTCTTGGTGAAAATCAGATGTCATTACTGAACAGGAGTATTATGCGTGCGCTGCCATATACAGATGGCGGCAAAGGGAATTGAGCCTCTATGGAAGAATGAGGAACTTAAGGAATCTCTTGAAAAGTATTTAGACCTGCGAAGATTTGGACAGACTGCTTCTTGGGAGACGAGCTATGACGAAGCATTGAGCAGATTTGCGAAAGGGGAGGCGTATGTCTTCCTTCAAGGTAACTGGGCATATTCTGCAATCAAGAAACAGAATCCCGATATCAGGATAGCCTTTATTCCATTTCCAAGTGAAGAGGAGAAAGATCCCAATATTGTGGTAAAATTAGATGCTAGTATTGGAATTTCATCGTCCTGTAAATATCTGCAGCAAGCATATACTTTCCTGAATTATCTTTTATCAGAAGAAGTAATGCAGTATTATACAGAAAACACAGGATCTTATTCTTGCATAAAGGGTGGAAATGGAGATATTTCATTTGCAAAAAGATTTGTAGACAAAATTGAAAAGAAAGAGTTTATTTTTGAAACAGTATCGATACCAGAAAGTGGGAGAAATGTGAGAGATCAGGGTCTATTTCAGTTAGTCATTAGCCAGTATGATGATCGTATGATACAGGATTTTTTAATGGAGTTTAATGAAGCTATTGAGATGCGCAAAGATGAAATTTTGGAATCGATTGATCGGGGGAATATGAAATGAAAAAATTTGGCAAACATTCTTTTCGGATGCAGTTGATGACAAGTTTGTTTGGGTGTCTGCTTTTTTCTATCGTGATTATTGGACTATGTTTAGTTATTAATATCAGGGAAGCGGAGCGTAGTAATCGTTCTTATATTGAACGATTAAATGAACAATGGGCAACCGAATTGGATTTTATGATAGAAAGTATTGATAAAATGCGCTTTCTTCACCTGTCAGACGATGAAATCATGCGTATTATTGTAGAAGAATGGGATACGAGCAGGAAGGATCTAAAGATCAAGAATGAACTTTACATGAGTAGTCTGCTAGATGCACTAAGCACAATCAATTCTGATGTACTGCGAATCACAGTTCAGACAAATTCTGGAAATATATATGGAAATTATATAGAAGATTCCACATTGAGTGTAGCACTTGCTAAAGAAAATGTGTTGTATGTAAAAAAGAACCACAAAAATGAAATGGCTGTCACAGATGTCTATGAAGGAGAAATAAATCTTATACCGTATTCTTTGGTGACTTTCTGTTATCCGCTCTATAAAGTCTCTAGCGAGGAAAGTCTTGGAACCATTTATATTGACATGGATTACGGTGCAATGAAAGAAAGGTTTGATGCAGTGGAAAAACAGGAAGGATGGTCAAGTTGTATTTTAAATACAAATGGGGTGATCTACAGTTCTGATTCCAAAATCGGAGCAGCGCTCGGAAAGAAAGAACAGGATAGTATTATAAAATTTGCAAAGACAGATACTGGGGATGGTACACTGAAACTTTATAGTGACAATTATTTAATTCATGTAAAATATGTTGAAAAATTGAACTGGTATCTGATTCAATGCGTGAGAAAAAGTTCTTTTGGGCGTCAGATGCGGGGTAGTTATCTTTTAGCACTTTGGGTGATTTTACTTTTAAGCGGGCTGATAGTGGCAGGTACCTTGATGATGAAGAAAATCAGCGAACCGATACGGGATATCTCTGGAGTCATGAGCCAGGCAGCTACCAAGGAGAAGAAAGAATTAAATTATATGGAATGCCGTGAGGATTATCCAGCGGAGATTTATGAGATTGTTCAAGGATATAATGCAATGATTGATCGAATTCGAGAAAATATTATACAAGAATATGCCAATGAATTGAACCAGAAAAAAACGGAACTTCAGATGCTACAGTATCAGATCAATCCGCATTTTCTGTATAATACCCTGAATACCATGAGTGCGATTGCGCGTTTGAATGATATTCCGTATATACCAGATATTTCAGAGAGCCTTTCTAAGATTTTTTATTATAATGTAAAAGGCGGAGAAATTGTGACGCTACAGGAAGAATTAGAGAATTTACAGAATTACATTCGAATTCAGATGATTCGCTTTCCAGAAAAATTTGAAGTATCTTATCACATTTCATCTGGCTTGGAGAGGTGCCGAATGTTAAAATTTTTACTTCAACCCTTGGTAGAAAATGCGATTGATCACGGGGGTGGGAAAAAAAGGGGGAAGATGCAAATACTTATTGAAGTCAGAAAAGTTTCCAAAGAAGAAGCAGAAATGAATATTTACGATAATGGAGTGGGAATTCCACAGGAAGAACTAAAAAGACTTCAGAACATTTTGAAGGAAGATGAGAAAGATCTGTGGGATGGAGAGAAAAAGAAAATAGGTATTCGCAATGTTCATATGCGGATACAGAATTATTATGGGAAAAAATATGGAGTTACAGTGGAAAGTGAAGTAGGAAAAGGTACAAGAGTATGTGTTACACTTCCGATGACCGCAGAAAAGATGGAGGAGACGGAGTATGATGAAAGTCATTGTGGCGGATGATGAATATTTTGCCAGAAAAGCTCTTGTGATGATGATGGAAAAAATGGAGCTTCCCATTGAGATATGTGGAGAGTGTGAAGATGGAGAAGAGGTAGTAGATCTACTGAAAACTTATTCGGCAGATTTGATTATCACGGATATTCGTATGCCAGGACTGGATGGTTTGAAGCTGGCAGAATATGTCAAAGAACATGAGCTGGATACGGATATGATTATTGAAACGGGTTATGCAGATTTTAATTATGCCAGAACAGCACTGCGATATGGGGTGAAAGAGTATCTTATGAAACCGTTAAACGAAGGAGAAGTTCGGGATAGTATTTGTAAGGTGATCCAAGAAAGACAAAAAAAGTGTCGGGATGACAGTCTGCGCCTGTTGGATTTTGGATATGTGCTGGAGAATACAAGGTTAAGAGATCAAGTGTTGGGATGGGGGCAAGAACAGGAGCAAGGATCTTACTGTATGGTACTTGTAAATGGAAGAGAGAGGATCAAAGACGAGAGCATGCTGAGAAAATGGCTTGGAAGATATGGAAACTTTGAAAAGATATACAGCTTTTTCTTTGAAATGAAAAATGAGTGGATTATGTTGGCGTTTGGACAAAAACAGATAGATCTGGAGAAATGTTTTGGAAAGATAGCGACTTTGGAGTTGAAGAAAAGCTATACACAAAAGATGTGGATCAGCTTCAGCGACTGGCATCAAGGTGCGAAAGAACTTGAGCATGCTTACCGGGAATGTATCTATGCGATGAATGAGCGTATTCTAAAAAAGAAACAGATCTTTTGTTATAGACATCAAGAGTTTCGTGACATTATAACGTTGGAACAGGAACAGCAGCTTCAGGATGCAGTGGAGAGAGGCTCAGAGCAGGATGCTAGAAAGGTGATTCAAGAGGTAATCTCCGAAGCACAAAAAGATGGAGGAAACATTTACAGTTTCTATACAGCACTTATGCGCGTTTTTTTTGTGCTTAATCGATTTTTTTACAAAAAAAATGAAAGCAGAGAAAAAAAGAGTTCATCTGGTGAATATTTGTTATTTGATTTTAAAATGGACCTGTATCAGTTTTATGACTTAGAAGGCGTTGAAAAATATGTAGATATGCTTTTGAAAGAAGCGTGTCAAAAAAATACAGAAAAAGAAAATGACTCTATGATTGAGAATCTGATTGACTATCTGGAAAGACACTATTCGGAGGACATTTCCCTGGGAGAACTTGCCGAACGAAAATATTTTGTGAGTATTAGTTACCTAAGTCGTCTTTTTAAGGAATATACAGGACAGAATTTTATGAAATATCTGATTAGACTGAGGATGGAAAAAGCAAGAAAATTTTTGGAATGTAGTCAAATGGAAATCAGTGATATCGCTGCCTGTACAGGGTACAATGATCCATCGCATTTTACACAGACATTTAGGAAAGTTTATGGCGTTTCTCCGAAGGAATATAGGAAAAAAAATCATAGTCAATAGGCAAGAATCTTATAGAAAAGAATTAATCTCTCTGACATAATAAAAATATCAATAATAATATTGAAATCTGAAAAGAGAAACGGAGAGATGAACGAAATGAAAAGAAAATTATTGGCGGTACTGACAGCTTTTTCAATAGTATCAGCTTTTGGAATGGTATGTCAAGCTGAAGAAACGGATGGAACTGTTGTTGAGACAGCCTACGGAAAAGTGCAGGGGATCGAAAGTAGCAATAAAAAATATGAAGGTGTGATCGAATTTCGAGGAATTCCTTATGCGGCACCACCAGTAGGAGAATTAAGATGGCAGGAACCCAAAGATCCAGAACCTTGGAACGATATTCTGATATGCGATACCTACAAAGATATTCCGATGCAGGTGCTTGGAGGCGCAGAGGTAGAACCATATAAATCAGATTTCTACTATGATGGAGTTCCGCAGATGAGTGAGGATTGTCTTTATTTAAATATTATCACGAAAAAAGAAAATATCATAAATGGAGAAAAGAAACCGGTCTATGTATGGTTTCACGGGGGTGGACTGAATAGCTGCTATACTTTTGAACCAGAAGCAAACGGTGAAGCGTTTGCACAGAATGATATTGTGGTTGTGACAGTGGAACAGAGACTGGGTGTATTCGGATATCTTTCTCTTCCACAGTTATCAGATGAGCAGGGACAGAGTGGAAATTATGGCTTGATGGATCAGATTAAGGCATTAGAATGGATCAAAGAAAATATTGAGGCATTTGGTGGAGATCCAAATAATATCACTGCTGGGGGACAGTCCGGCGGAACGACAAAATCGATGGCGATGGTGATTTCACCAGAGTGTGATGTAGAAGTAGGAAAATTGATCCTAGAGAGCGGATTGAAATATAGTGAATCTTATAAGACCCAAGAAGAGGCTGAAGCAATCGGCAGTGCGTATCTGACAGATCTAGGTTTGGATGCAACGATTTCCTTAGATCAGCTAAGAGAGATGGATGCAGAGGATTTGATGGATACAAGCAGTAAAAACTATCCAAAGAGTATGAACCAAGATGGCTTATATGTGACCTATGATTCCGTAAGAAGCGCAGTTGAGGATGGGTGTTTGGATTCTGTTTCTATTTTATCTGGCACAAACCTTGGGGAGGGCAGTTACCCAGCTGCATCCACAGCAGAAGAATTTTATGCAAATTATAGAGAAGCGCTTGGCGACCTTTATGAGAAATATGATTTTGAAAATTTAGTAAAAGTGACAGACGGTACTGCATCAGAGATAACGAGAACATTAGGTACATACGGGCTTGGAACGAATGTGAGCAGAAGTTTGATGGTGAATCGTTTGTACGGCAAGTTAATCTCTGAGAGAACAGATGGACAGACAAAGAATTACACATATTTATTCAGTCATTTTACGCCAGAAAGCGTATCTGATATCGGAACAGATCGTTCCAGAGCAAACCAGTGGGCATGGCATTCCAGTGAGATGTGGTATGCATTTAATTCTCTGGCAGAAGGAGAACCTGCAAGTCGCCAGTGGACGGAATGGGATTATGAACTGGCGGAAAAAATGAACCTGTACTGGACAAACTTTATCAACACCGGTGATCCAAACGGAGAAGGACTGACGGAATGGCCACAGGCAGACGAGGATATGGGCTATATTGTACTTGGCGATGGAATTAGTTCTCATAAAGAACCATTGACAGAATTGGAAAAGTTGATGGAAGAATACACGGCGCAGTATTTTGGATTCCCAACTGTAAAGGCAGAATAATTCGAAAAATGGAATTCTAGAAAAAGAAAAGGTTGCTGTAAAAGAAATGGAGAAACTTTTACAGCAGCTTTTTTCACTTCACGTAGTGATGCTCCAAGTAGTACTGAAAGGCTTTTACAAGATAATCGGAACTGCCTGCACCGTGTTTGGTATCGTAGATGGTCTTTAGATAGTCATTGGAGTAGGTGTCGATGATAATTTTGCAATAGTTTTCACCGACGAGTTTGTCCGACGTTACATGTCTCTGCGCAAATAAGAGAATTTCGTGGACAATATGCTGTATCTCCTCCGAGACGATGTCTTTTGTCATATCTGCGGCCAGTTGTTGATACAGCATATCTTGCTGCGCCATCTCTTCTGGAATCTGGGACATCTGCTGTTCCATAATTTCCGAAAAATGGTCTAAATTATATTTCATCGCTTCGGTATATTTTTCTATACTGCCAAATTGCTGGATGGCAAGCTTTGCCAGATCAGATTCATTTTCTCTGATTTTTTGAATGAACAGATTAAAATTTTCGATGCTTCCCCAATGTTTGAGCACATCGCGGGCACTGTTTGTCTTAAAGTTTTCCAGTGCTTCGATGTATTCAGAGAGTTCAAATTCTTTAAAATCCATACATTGTTCTCCTTTCTCTAAACGGCTGAGAAGCTGTATGAGTCTGTCGATCCGATTGCGCTTTAAGAGGAGAAGTTCTTTTTGCTTTTTGAAAGCTTCGATTCTGTCAAAATCTGGTTTGTCAAGAATTTCCTTTATTTCTTTTAGCTGAAAGCCCAATTCCTTAAAAAACAGGATCTGCTGCAATTTTTGTAAAGCGTCTTCGCCGTAGAGGCGATAGCCGGACTGTGTCCGTTCATTGGGCTTTAACAGCCCGATTTCATCATAATATTGTAATGTGCGGATACTGATACCCGTCAATTCTGCAACCTGGCTTATGGTTCGCATGTTCAATCAGCTCCTATCTGTGTCGTTCCGTTAAGAAAAGAATACAGCATCACGTTACGTGGGAGTCAAGACTTTTTTCAAAAATACATGACAAAAAAAGAAGGTTATATGATATCATATAAAAAGAATCAAAAAATATAAGGAAAACATCATTTTGAATGCGAATCTAGTGGGTACGGAGGTGTCTAATGGGGAAAATTGTAGGAAAGGCAAAGGCATAATTTAGGGGTGTCACATTTTGGTGACACCCCTTTGTCTGATTATAAGAACAGATATTTCAGAATGAATAAGAATGCCAGCACATACATCAAAACGCTGATCTTCTTTTCTTTGAATTTTCCTGTCAGGAGATTGATTGCCACATAGGAAATCACACCCATGGAAATACCTTCAGAAATACTGTAGAAGAATGGCATTGCAGCGATGCAGATAAAGCATGGAATCGCTTCACTGAAGTCAGAGAAATCGATGTTCACAACGTTTGTCAGCATATAGAATCCTACTACAATCAATGCCGGTGCTGTGGCAAATGACGGAATCGCTAAAAAGATTGGGGATAAAAACAGTGCCAATCCGAAGAGAACTGCCGTCGTGAATGCGGTCAGACCAGTGCGGCCACCTTCTGTCACACCGGATGCACTCTCCACGAATGTCGTGGTGGTGGAGGTACCAAGAACAGCACCTGCTGTTGTGGCAACAGCGTCAGCCAGAAGAGCGCCCTTGATTCTAGGAAGTTTGCCGTTTTTGTCAAGCATGCCAGCTTTGGAAGACACTCCGATTAAAGTGCCGATGGTGTCAAAAAGATCGACAAACAAGAACGAGAATACAATCACCACAAAGTTCAGTGACAGAATATTTGAAAAATCGAATTTAAAAAATACCGGTGCGAGGCTTGGAACAGAGATTCCGTTGCTGAAATCCGGAAGGAGACTGTAGAAACCAAGCTCAGGATTCGGAACATAGAATCCGACGAGCTGACAGACAATTCCCAGAATCCATGTGATCAGAATTCCCCAGAGAATATTTCCTTTTATATTTTTTACAACCAAAACAGATGTGATAATGACACCGATGACTGCGAGCAGGACGGTAATCCCGACATCGCTGAAGGTTGCCTGCACTCCGTTGGCAAGATTATAGCCGTCGATGGAAAAAATCTCAACTAAAGTAGCTCCGCCGACAACAATATGGGCATTCTGGAGACCGATGAATGCGATGAAAAGACCGATCCCGACGCTGACTGCTGCTTTGAGATTTGCAGGGATTGCATTGAAAATTGCTTCACGCACATTGGTGATAGAGAGAATGATAAAAATGATACCCTCGATCAATACAGCTGTCAATGCAGTCTGCCAGGAATATCCCATCCCGATGACCATGGTGTAGGCAAAGTAAGCGTTCAGTCCCATACCTGGTGCAAGCGCAAATGGATAGTTTGCAAAAAGCGCCATACATAAGGTTCCGATCATGGATGCCAAAGCGGTCGCTGTGAACACTGCCCCCTGATCCATGCCAGCTGCAGCAAGAATACTAGGGTTGACTGCGAGAATATACGCCATCGTCATAAAAGTAGTGATTCCGGCCAGCACTTCTGTCTTCACAGTTGTGTGATTCTCGCGTAGTTTAAAAAGTTTCTCCAACATATTTTCTCCTCCTTCATTTGTATACCGGTTACTTTTCTCCCTCAGTCCCGGTATGGTTGGTTTGTTGATTAGAAACGACAAATACAGTGTAACAAAAGTGGAAGAAAAAGTAAATATTTTACGTCACGGATTAATCTAAAAGTTTGCGGTAAATATGTTTGATAATGGCGGACATTTCTTTGGGCGATTCCCGGCATCCTGTATTAACCCAGCGTTTTACCATCTGGTAGCCGCCATAGATGATGAAATCCTGGACACATGTCAATTCGGCAGAGTTAAAGTCAGAACAAGACGGGTTCAAACGCTCGAGGATCACCGGGAGATTGAGCAGTTTTTTGGGAAAATCAGGGTCAATATTTGAGTTGACCAGCAGTGTACACAGATTAATATGGTCTTGAATATACTCCAAAATATTGACAAGATCGGTATCATTTGACAGGTTCTCATTCGATGCGAGTTGCTGCTCGATCTCGGACAGTAAAATCTCTTCCATTTCATTTAATAGATCGTACTGCGAAGAATAATATTTATAGAAAGTAGAGCGGTTGATGTCGGCGCGCTGGCACAGCGAGCGAATCGATATTTTATGGATACTCTCGGTCTGGAGCATATCGACCAGGCTGTCGCGCAAGAGTTTTTTTGTCATTTGTACGCGGCGATTGTCTTTGTGATTCATCTTTTTATCCCCTGAATTTATGAAAAAAATGTAAAAAAGCAACAGAAAGTCAAAAAATGTTTATTTTACGACCGAAAACAGAGAGACTGTTGGTTGAAAAATAAACACATGTATCTTATAATTTAACTTATTGTTGTGAAAAAGTCAAGGAGAGGAGTGCTGTAATGGAAAAAATAGCAAAGTGGATCGTAAAAAATCGCATAATTGTGTTGATTGTGGCTTTGGCAGTGACGATAGCAAGTGCTTTGCTGATGCTGCGCGTGAATATCATAAGTGATATGACAGAATATCTTCCGGATGATTCTTCCATGAAGATCGGTCTTGAGATTATGGGGGAGGAATTTCCGAATTCCTCAGCAATCAATACGATACGTGTCATGTTCACCGATTTGCCCGAAGAGGAAAAACAGACGATAAAAGAAGAACTGGAGCAGATTCCTTATGCAGATTCCGTGGACTATGAGGCAGATCAGGAGGATTACAACAAAGAGAATTATACATTGTATGTGGTAAATAGTTCCTATAACTATGGATCAAAGGAAATGAAATCCATCGAAGCTGATATAGCAGAAAAATATACAGGACATTATAGTATGGTTTATGCGGTAGATGATTCGACGACTTCGTCTGTTCCGATGTGGATTCTTGTGTTTGCGGTGGTGCTTCTGACGATCATTTTGTTTGTGATGTGCAGTTCCTGGGCAGAGCCGATCCTGTTCTTGATCACGATCGGCATCGCGGTGGTCATCAATATGGGAACGAACGCTTTCCTGAGCAGAGTTTCGCAGACGACGTATTCGATCGCGGCGATTTTACAGTTAGTCTTATCGATGGACTATTCGATTATGCTGATGGAGCACTACAGACAGGAACTGGAAAAGACGGAGGATCATCCGGCAGCGATGCAGCATGCTCTGGCAAAGTCCTTTGCTCCTGTCACAAGCAGTTCGATTACAACGGTTGTCGGTCTTTTGATGCTTGTATTTATGAGCTTTAAGATTGGAGCAGATATGGGAGGTGTGCTGGCAAAAGGTGTGCTGATCAGCCTGTTGTGTGTATTTACGGTATTGCCGGTGCTTGTCTTAATGTTTGACAAATGGGTGCAAAAGACGGAGAAGAAATCGCCAAACATCCCGATGGGGAAGCTTGGAAAATTCAGCTTCCGTTTTCGCTATGTGATTACAGGAGTATTTGCATTGTTTTTTGTGGGGGTGATGTGCTTTAAAGGAAGCACGGATATCGCCTATACTATGCCGACTCCTTCTGAGATAGATGAGATTTTTCCGAAATTAAATACGATTGTGATGCTCTATGATAATCAAGATGAAGATGTTGTCAGTGGGATGCTTCCTGAACTGGAGGCGAAAGATGTGGTGAAGACCGTCAATGCCTATGGAAACACACTGGCTAAACAGTATCATGTCGCTGAGCTGTCAGATATGATGGCGGATTCGATGGGGGATTCGGATTCTGGAATGAATCTGAGCTCCGATCTCTTGGGGCTGGTTTACTATGAGTATTATGAAGATGGACAGATAGGGGAGCTGACTCTGGAGGAGTTGGTGCAGTTTTTGAACGATGACCTCATGACGGATGAAACCTTTGCCGGTGAATTTGACGATGAGATGAAGAAGCAGATCGAAATGTTCAGCGCATTTTGCAGCAAGGATGAGCTGACAAAGCAGAGAAGCTGCGCAGAACTGTCGGATTTGTTTGAGATGGACGAAGAACAGATGAGCCAAGTGTTTTCTATGACAGGGAGAGACACTTTGAGTATTCAGGATTTCTTACAGGTCGCATCGGTGTATAAAAATCTCGCAGCATCTTTCAGCTCTGCCGGGGAAAACGATACAGAGCAGCTGGATTGGATACAGGCGATTGTCTCGGATGTTTTGGAGGACAAAAAGTATAGTGCTGCAGAGATGGCAGAACTATTTGCAGGAATGTCAGAAGAGATCAATGAGACTGTCCTAGAGATGGTCTATACATTCTATTACAGCAAAAAGAACAGTGACAGCGATTGGACCATGTCCATGGAGGAGCTGATCAATTATGTGGCAGACACGATGGCAGAAGACCCGAAGTATGCATCATTTTTGGATGAAGAGATGCGCACAGCACTGAAGGATGCGCAGACACAGATCAACGATGGTGTAAGACAGCTCAAAGGAGAAAATTATTCGATCTTGATGCTGGAGGCATCTCTTCCGGATGAATCAGCGGAGACAACCGCTTTCCTCAAAGAGCTGACAGAGAAATGTGACGCGTTACTGAGCGGAGAGTATTATCTGATTGGAAACTCACCGATGGCGTATGAAATGTCCTTATCGTTTGGAGATGAGATGAACAAGATCACCCTCCTGACGGCGGCAGCAATTTTTCTCGTTGTCATGCTCACCTTCCGATCGGTGTTTGTCGCACTGATCCTGGTTCTGATCATTCAGACCGCAGTTTATGCGACCGTGGTGATTATGGGTATCCAGGGACTGAGCATGTATTATCTCGCCTTCCTGATTGTTCAGAGTATTTTGATGGGCGCCACGATCGATTATGCGATCTTGTACACAAATTATTACAGAAATGCGAGAAAAGAAAAGGATATGCAGACAGCATTGACGACCGCATATCGCGGATCGATCAACACGATTCTTACATCGGGACTGATTATCGTGATCGTCACGATCATCTTGGGATATGCATTTGAAGATCCATCGATCGGGCAGATTTGTCATACGATCGCGAAAGGAACAACGTGTTCTTTAATTTTGATTGTGTTTATTCTTCCAGGGATCCTGGCAACATTCGATAAACTGGTCACAAAACGTTGAGATCGATGCTCATACGGGTTAGCGTCTCTAGTGTCCGTGCGGTCGACTTATTTCAAAAAACTTGATTTTGTACTATGTTCGTGCTTTAATGTCTTTGTATAGAAGACCATTTTTTAAAAAAAGGATAAAGATCAAAGTATGAAAAATTTATTTCAGGTTTTGCCGGAGGATTTTTTTAAACCGCTCACAGGCAAATACCGCAGAGAATATGCGGACTGTATTTTATTGTTGTTCCGTTCTTTTAAAACCGAAATTTCCTATGGAGTGAACCGGGAGACGGTCGTGAAAACCTTAGAGGGATATTTTGAGACGGACGACCTGGAGATGACCTTTGATGATCAGACGTACATCAAAGATGCCAGAGAGAAAGCGAATGGGGTGATTGCTTATTTGAAGGCATGTGGATGGCTGGAATATGAGCAGGAGAAAAATCATCAGCTGAATGTTGTTTTATATGAATATGCAGTGCCCATCATTGAGAGTATGAACAAAATCATACGTGAGGAGGAGGCGGAATATCAGGGGATTATCTCCCAGATTCACGCCAGTCTTCAGAATAAAGATTTGTACGCAAAGCCGTATGAGCTGATCATCAAAGGGGTTCAGGAAAATACAGAGCGCCTGATCTCGGAATTAAAGAAGCTGAACGCAAGTATCAAGCGGCACATGGATCGACAGACAAACGAGATGAGTGCCTCGGAGATCATCGATCATTTCTTTGAATACCACAAAAACATTGGATCAAAAGCATATCTGAGAATGAAGACAAGTGAAAATATTTCTTACTTTCGCAGCTCAATCATCGAAAAAATTGAGGAGATACTGGAGAGCACAGCGATCATGGAGCGGGCGATCGCCGGCTACATGGAAGTGGAGCAGGAGGAGAGCCGCGATAAGGCATACGACAATCTGGTGGCGATCTTGTTGGATGTGAAGTCCATGTTTTACCGTCTGGATGAGATCATAGAAGAGATTGACCGCAAGCATACACAGTACATGAAAAATGCGGTGATGCGTGCGCGTTTTAAGCTGGCGACGGGAAACAACATGGAGGGTAAACTGCTGAGGATCTTAGATCAGATGGCGGAAGATCTCAATCAGGAAGAGCAGAACTTGGATGAGACGGAAACAAAATTTGCCGAGCTGTGCAGCATTTATTCCCAGGGGTATGTGTCGCCGGAGTCACTCAGAACGATACCGGTCATAAAAAAGAACGCGGTTGTGGATAATCTGTCCGGGGAGATCACGATGACGCAGGAGGAGCGGGAACTGTACAAGGAAGCGCTGCGCATGAAAAACAGAACAAGATTTTCGAGAAAAAATATCAATGAATATGTGAAAATGCTGCTGCGCGGGAAGGAGAAGATTTCCGTGGAAGAAATTCCGGTGGAGTCGAAAAGAGATCTGATACGGATCATCTATATCAGCATCTATGCGGGAAATAAGGCAAATAATTATGAGATCAGGCGTACGGGAAAAAGAGTGAAGCGGATGGGGTTTGAGTTTCCTCTTTTTGAGATCATCAAAAGATAGGAGTAACCATGTTTGAAATATTAAATGAATCGGTGGCACAGAAAGAAAAGTTTCGGATTGCCGCGAATAAATTACTGAATCACTGCTTTTTGTTAAAAAAGAGGGAGGACACGAAGAAAGACTATATGTTCGTGAAGCAGAATCTGGATATGTTTGTGACATATTTTGAACTGCTGGGATATGATCTGAAGATCAATGAAGACCAGGGCGTGATCGGGCTGGTCAATCAGTTTGGGACGGGAAGAGTGGAACTCAACAAATATGAGAGTATCCTTTTGCTGATCCTGAGACTTCTCTATATCGAAAAACGCAAAGAGCTGGCGACTTACTCGGAGGAAGTGACGGTTCTGATAGAAGAAATCCGGGAGAAGTATGCGATGCTGAAGATCAAAGCAAAGCCGGTTCTCGACAAGGGGATGGAGCGAAATATGGTGAAGTTGTTCCGAAAATATAACCTCATTCAAAATCTTGACTCTGATGTGAATCAGGCAGATGCGAGAATCATCATCTATCCGTCGATCATCATGGCTGTGACAGTGGAGAATGTGAATGCGTATTATGAGATGACGGAGCGAAAGCTGAGAGAATATGCCACGAATAAAGATGTAAATGTGAACGAGGCGGATAATTGAAGAGTACGGAGGAGTCATGGACAGTAAGAAAAAAATTTTGACGAGAATTCAGCTGGTGAACTGGCATTATTTTGAAAACGAAAGAATTGCGATTCAAGGTTCTGCCTTGATCAGCGGAGAGAATACAGCGGGAAAGTCAACCATTCTAGATGCGATTCAGCTGGTTCTCACCACGAACACACGGCGTTTTAACGTGGCTGCAAATGAAAAAGGAAACCGAAATCTGAAGGGATATGTCCGCTGCAAAGTGGGAAATGTAGGGGAGACGTATCTGCGAAAAAACGTAGTTCCGGCGAATGTGGCATTAGAGTTTTATGAGGAAAAAGAAAACCGATACTTTGTGATTGGGGTACATATGACTTCACAGGATGAGGAAAGCCCGGTGATCACGAAATGGTATGTCGAGGAATGTAGGCTGGAAAATCTTTCTTTTATTGTGGATCGCCATCCTGCCCTGGCAGACGAATTTAAGGTGAACAACAGGCGTGTCCGCTACATTGAGCAGAAGAATGCAGCGAGAGACCGGTTTAAGAGACGTCTGGGAAATCTGGATGACAAGTTTTTTGATATCATCCCGAAGTCCCTTGCCTTCAAGCCGATGGACAATGTAAAGGATTTTATCAATAAGTTTGTATTGTCGGAAAACAAGATTGATGTCGTCTCACTCAGAGAAAATATTGAGACGTTAAGTGAACTGGAATTTCTGCTTGAGCGCTCCCAGAAGCAGTATAATGCACTGGAAGCTATTCTGGAGACATACCAGAAGGTGGAAAATAAAGATCATGATATCGTGGTCAATGAGATTCTTCTGGCAATCGCGAACAAAGATGCGCTGGACCAGGAACTGGAGGAGTTGGAGAAGCAGATCCGCACGAGACAGCAGTCGGTAGAGGAAAATCGGGAACAGCTGGAAGCGGTGGCTAAAAAGATTCAGACGCTGGATGAGCAGATGATCGGGATCAATGTCACTATCCAGTCAAATTCTTCCAACAAAATGCTGGAAGATGCGAAGCGCAGAATCCGACAGACAGAGAGTGAAATTACACTTCAGGGACAGCAGGAGCGAAAATTAAACGAGCAGGTCAAAGCACTGAAGTTCTACACGCAGCAGCTGCAAAAAATACAGCAGAGTTTTTTGACGGCAAGTGAATTGTCTTCGCTTTTGTCAGAGGAGAGCACGGCGCAGAAAAATCCGATTGTGGAAAAAATAGAACAGTTTCAGAGTCAGGAGTTGGAGAAAATCCGAAAACGATATGCGGAGTATTCTCTGGATATGGACAGGCTGAACCGGGAAATCACAGGGCTGCAGGAGAGATTGCGAGAACTGGAAAAGCGAAATCTCACTTACCCGGAGAATACGGTGCTCTTAAAGAACGCAATTGAAAAGGAGTTTGAAAAGCGGAGCATTCGATCGAAGGTCTATATTCTGGCAGAGCTGCTTGAGATCACCGATGAAGTGTGGATCAATGCGGTGGAAGGCTATCTGAATCAGCAAAAGTTCTATCTGATCGTTGAGCCGCAGTATTACGATGTGGCGCTGGAAGTGTATGAGCGCAGACGCAAACAGATCCACACAGCAGGAATTATCAACACGAAAAAAATTCCCACAGGCGGTGAGGTAAACAATCAATCCTTGGCGTATGTTGTGAAAAGTGAAAATCGATATGCGAAGGCGTATGCCAATTATGTGCTCGGCAGAGTGATTCGGTGTGAAAGTGCAAAAGAGCTGGAAAATCATGACATTGCGATCACGGCGCAGTGTATGCTGTATCAGGGATTTGTTGTGAGACATATGAATCCGAAGAGCTATCAGGATCCTTACATTGGTCAGAATGCGTACCGCGTCCAGATTGTAAATGTGCGCAAGGCACTCGAGGAGAAGAGCAGCGAGCGCAGTTCCCTGCGAGAGGAGATCAAACAGTACAGCAGTGTGCTGGAAAGTGAGAAAAAGTTTGACTTTACAATATTAAAACTTTATCTGAATTCACCGGCAAAAAAGGCAGAGCTAAAGAGACAGCTTGTGGAGGAGAAGATGGAGCTGGAAAAGGCATCGAAAGATCCGACGTTGATCCAGCTGCAGATTGAATTGAACGAAAAGAGAAAAGAAAAATCAGAGAGTGTCAATGTTCAGAGAAAGCTGACAGAGCAGAATGCGAGTCTCAGAAATCAGATCGAGAGCCTGCGTGTTGATGTGAAGGGGAAACAGAGAAGATTATCGGAGTGCACTCAGGATTTAGAGCAGAAGATGGATGCGGACAGCGCATCTTACCAGCAGGCAGAAGAAAAATATCGCTTCAATCGAAAGACAAAGACTGCAAAGAAGATAGCGGAAAATTTTGCGCCGAAGCGGACGCAGTTTGAAAATGAAAAGAATGAACTGCTGGGAAATTTAAAGGATCTGCAATATCGATACAATACAGATTTTACACAGGATTTTGTCGTGGGGCTGAGCGGTATGCCAGAGTATCAGGAGGCCGCACAGAAACTCAAGACGGTGGAGATGATCCGCTATGAAGAAAAACTTCATCAGGCAAAAGAAGACTGCGAGCAGATCTTCCGGAGTGATTTTTTGTCGAAAATGAAGGAGCTGATTGAAAACGCGAAGATGGAATTCCGAAACTTGAACAAGGCACTGGACAGCATCTATTACGGCGATGACAGCTATCGTTTTAAGCTCAGTTTTGACAAGAAAAAAGAAGGTCTGTACCGTATGATCACATCGGAGAATAATCAGGAAGGCATCAATCTTTGGACGGCAGCGTTCGAGGAACAGTACCATGAAGAGATGGCAGAATTGTTCGACAAGCTGATGACGAAGGATGACAAGGGACAAAAAATTTTGGATGAGTATACGGATTACCGCTCTTATCTGGACTATGATATTGAGATCCATAAGAGAGATGGAAGTGTGCAGCGTTTTTCCGATATCTACGGTGAAAAAAGCGGCAGTGAGACACAGGTGCCGTATTACGTTGCGATCGCGGCTTCCTTTTATCAGATCTATCGATACGGGAACAGCGTGCGCGTGATGCTGCTCGATGAGGCGTTTGATAAGATGGATGATGAGCGGATCGCTTCGATGATGGACTTTTTCAATGGGCTGGATCTGCAGGTGATTATGGCGACACCGCCGGCGAAAATTGAGATTATCGGTGAGAAAGTGGATACCGTTTTGGCGGCGATCCGTGTCGGACAGAGCAGTATCGTGGAGGAGTATGACTTTTGAGAGCAGATAAGATACAACAAAAGACAATCAATTGCCTGCTGGACAAGTATGAGAGGAGCAAAACCTTTACAGGGACGAACCAGGTGGAGCAGAGCTTTGGGAAGAAGATTGAGGAGCTTTTCCCGAAATATAGCGATGATGCAGAGTACGAGCTTTTCTGCGATATCAATCATTCCCTGAGAGAACTGGAGCAGAGTGGTCTGATTCTCCTGAAGTTTCGGCGAAACAATGTCATAGCAAGAGTTGCTTTAAACAGCAGCAGGATAGAGGAATGTTATGCCTGTGTGGAACGGAAGCCGAAACGAGAAGAGTATCGATGGCTGGAAGAGACGATGGAGAAATTTCGAGGATGTCCTGTACTGGATTCATATTTTGAGATGCAGAAGATCAAAATTGCAAAGAATCAGAAAGTGGAATACTTTGACGGCGATCGGGCGGAATATCTGGATTTGCTGAAGCTTGTCACAGAACTGTTCTCAAACCAGGAAGAACAGTTTGTGAGAGACTTTTCTGTGAGACAGTTTCACGACTCTAAGAGGATTGAAAAACTGGCGTCTAAGGCAAGTGCGCTGATGTACCAATATGGAGATTACCAGGACAGAGAAGCGGTGATGGAAGAATGTGGGATTGTCAGCACGCCGACTTATGTGTGCATGAAGGGACAGGCGGTGCTCAGACTGGGAGCACAGACAATCGATCTGTCCAACATAAAAGGAGATATCGCTCTTTCCACGACTTCCATGAAGGAAGTGGGGAGTATACAGGTCAAAGGCGACAGAGTCGTGACCGTAGAAAATCTCACAAGTTTTCACGACTACAGGGCGGATGATGATTTTGTGATTTATCTGGGCGGATTCCACAACAAGACAAAGAGAACATTGCTTGCCTTTCTGTATGGACAAAACCCGGAAAAAGAATACCGGCATTTTGGAGATATTGATGCAGGGGGATTCTACATTCTGGAACATTTGAAAGAAAAGACAGGGATTCCATTTCGATCGATGAACATGGACTTGGAGACACTGAGCAACTATATCGGTCAGGCGAAAAAATTGACGGGAAATGACAGAAAGAGGATAGAAAAGTTATTGGAAAAACTGGAGGAGAGGGCACGAACAAATTGTCTTGAGGAGGATTACAGGGATGTGCTGCAATTTATGCTGGACCACGACTGTAAATTAGAGCAGGAAGCAGTAAAAAATCTTCCGTTTCTTTGATCAAGGAGAGCAGTTTGAGAGATGAGGAGGAAAAAAATCCGTCACAGAGAGAAGAATGAGGGACTATGTAGAAAAATTGTCAGGTTTGTTAAAAAATAGACGTAAAATAGATGAAAAACAGTAAAAAACTTACAAATGAATAGCGACAAGCTCAAAAATACCATGGACAAAATATACATTTAATTTAAAAAGAAACTATTGAATTTTGGATAAATGGAGGACTACGTGAAGGGATATCCGGAATTCCCAGTGCCTGCGCACTATGCCCATCCGGTGGTTTTAAAGCGCATGAGAGAGATTCTTTTGGAGGGAAGGACAGAGACGATTGAGGGGGCATTTGAAATCCTGAAATCGGATCTGAAAGCGTTGAATTCGGATGTCTCTGTAGAGCAGGAAGAATTCGATGAGATTATGGCGATCAAGCCAATCTTTCTTGTCATGAATTATGAGTAAACCTTCATGCGCCACAATCAACATCTAAATATTAGGTAAAGAGAAAAAATAAATAGCGACAAGAGACCGAAAAAGTCGGGGGTGCGCAGAGCTGCATCCCCGACTTTTTATGGAAAAATCTGTAACAGTATGTTACAATCAAAGAACAGAGATAAAAACACAACGCGAGAAGAAATCTTGCAGAGCTGGTAGGTAGTCCAGCCGCACTTTCGAGTGTAAGTAACCCTCCCTCCTTGGGTCGTCCATTCTTTGTGCATCACAATTTGTTCGGGGAATACGGAAAATGCTCTGCGTGCAGAAGCATCTGACGGATACCGAGATAGCCGAAAGGCAGTAAGGAGGAATTGTCATGGACAAAGTATCAGGCAGATTGACAGTATTTTTTGAGGATCCCTTCTGGGTTGGCATTTTTGAGAAGATATCGGAGGGGAAATTATCCGTCTGTAAGGTGACGTTCGGAGCGGAACCGAAGGACTATGAGATCTATGATTTCATTCTGAAAAACTATGATCGGCTGAAATTTGGTCCGGCTGTGGCAGCTGATGTAAGAGAAGTTTGCCATAATCCCAAAAAGGCACAGAGAGAAGTGCGCAGACAATTGCAAAATGTCGGGGTTGGCACAAAATCGCAGCAAGCTTTGAAATTACAGCAGGAGCAGAAGAAAACGGAGCGCAAAACTGCGAGCCGCGAGCGGCGGGAGGCAGAGAAGGAGCGGCAGTTTGAACTGAAACAGCAAAAGAAAAAAGAGAAGCATAAGGGCAGATAACTGCCCTTTCTCTTTAAAATTTATGCTGCGTCAGCGATAGAAAATGGATATTGCGCCGATCAGAGGAGGAGTATGGCATGATAAAGATTCGATGCGTGGTGGAACGTATTACATATCAAAACCCGGAAAATGGATATTCTGTCTTGAAGGTGGCGGTGAAAGGTTTCAGTGACCTGGTACCGCTTGTCGGAAATCTGCTGGATGTCACGGTAGGATCGGTTCTCGTCGTGGACGGAAATTGGAAAGTGGATGCCAAATATGGTCGACAGTTTATCGCAGAAAAGTGGGAGGAGACGATGCCTGCAACGATCTATGGCATAGAAAAATATCTTGGCTCTGGTCTGATCAAGGGCGTGGGACCAAAGTTTGCAAAGAGAATTGTCCAGCAGTTTGGCACGGACACGCTGGAAGTGATCGAGACAGAACCAAAGCGTCTTTTGGAGGTGCCGGGAATCGGAAAGAAGCGTGTGGACAAGATTTCGGAGAGCTGGGAGCGGCAAAAAGAGATCAAGAATGTCATGTTGTTTTTGCAGGATCATGGTGTTAGCACCTCCTTTGCGGCAAAGATTTATAAACAATATGGCAATGAGAGTATAGAAAAAGTGAAGGAAAATCCGTTCCGTCTTGCCGATGATATCTGGGGAATTGGATTTAAGACGGCAGACAAGATCGCAGAGAAGCTCGGATTTGGCAAAGAGGCATTTGTCCGTCTGCGAAGTGGTTTGATGTATACCTTAAGTGCCCTCGCTGATGAAGGACATGTCTATGCGCAGAGAGAACAGCTGACAGAGAAGGCGGCGCAGTTGTTGGAAGCGGAGGAGTCCTCTGTCGTGATGACGATGGATGAGATGCTGCGGTGCAAGGATTTGATTCGGGAGGAAGAGGCAATTTATCTTCCGGCATTTTATTATGCGGAGACCGGCGTGGCAAATAAATTAAAAAAACTGGCAGGTGAGCCTGGGGCAGACCGGCTGTGGGTGCGCCTTTTTGAGGCAAGGAGACAGACAGGAAATCCGAATCTCTCTGTGGATGTCGGCAGAATTGAACAGGTGGTTGGGATGACGTATGACGAAGTGCAGGCAGATGCGATCCGAAAAGCAGCCTCATCGAAAGTGATGATTCTGACAGGTGGTCCCGGAACAGGCAAGACGACGACAACGCAGGGCATCATCGCTGCATTTCGCGCATATGGACTGAATATTTTGCTGGCTGCCCCCACAGGGCGTGCCGCAAAGCGCATGACAGAGACAACCGGTCTGGAGGCAAAGACCATTCACAGGCTGCTAGAATTCAAGCCGCCGGAAGGCTATCAAAAGAATGAGGAGCATCCGCTGGAAGGGGACGTTCTGATTGTGGACGAGTGCTCTATGATCGACATTGTCCTGATGAACGCTTTGCTCAAGGCGATTCCGCCGAAAATGCGCCTGATTATGGTGGGGGACATCGACCAGCTGCCTTCTGTAGGTGCTGGAAATGTCCTGCGCGATCTGATCGAGTCGAATCAGTTTCCTGTGATCCGCCTGACGAAGATTTTCCGCCAGGCACAGAGCAGCAGAATCGTCATGAATGCTCACCGTATCAATGCAGGGCAGATGCCAGATATTTCAAACGGAAAGACGACAGATTTCTTTTTTGTGGAAAAGGAAGATCCTGAGGAAGCGCTGAGAGAAATTCTTGAGCTGGTCAAGACCAAGTTATCTCGGTATTATCACATTTCCTCAGAGCAGATCCAGGTGCTGACACCAATGCAAAAAGGTGTGGTGGGAGCGACGAATTTGAATCTTGCACTGCAGGAGGCACTGAACCCTGAGGGCGAAGGGCTGAGGCGAAGCGGGGTGATTTTCAGGAAAAAGGATAAAGTCATGCAGATGAAAAATAATTATGACAAGGAAGTGTTTAATGGAGATATCGGTGTGGTGGAGGCGATTGATCTGGAAGAGAGAACGCTGTCAGTCAAGTTCGATGACAGGCTGATTGAGTATGAGAGCTCGGAGCTGGATGAGCTGGTGCATGCTTATGCTACGACGATACATAAGGCACAGGGATCGGAGTATCCGATCGTTGTCATGCCGGTGTTGATGAATCATTTTGTCATGCTTCAGAGAAATCTGATCTATACCGGGATCACCAGAGCAAAGAAAATTCTGGTCATGGTCGGCACCAAAAAAGCGCTTGCGTACGCAGTCAGAAATGTCACGGTGACACAGAGAAATACGATGCTGAAGGAGCGGTTGGAAGGAAAGAGATTGTTGGAGGGAGCAGAGGATGGATATCATGGAAAATAGATGGGATAAGGTGCTTCGCATAAAGACATCGGGGAGAGATGACTCGAGAGCCGATCAGTATCGATATCCGTATGAGCCGACACCATATGCTGTACTGGAACGCCTTGCCTTTGCGGGATATATTGGAAAGAATAACACGGTGATCGATTACGGGTGTGGAAAAGGAAGGGTCGATTTTTATTTATCGTATCAGACGCGCTGCAAGTCAATTGGAATTGAATATGATGAACGGATTTTTCAGTCAGCGCTGGAGAATCGAAAGACAGCAGCGTCAGCTGGAAGAGTAGAGCTGGTGCTTGGGAAAGCAGAAGAATATCGCGTGCCGCAAGACGCAGACCGTTTCTATTTTTTCAATCCTTTTTCTATAGAAATTTTACAGAGTGTGATGGAAAGAATCAAAGAATCTTATTACAGAAATCCACGCGAAATTCTTCTGTTTTTCTATTATCCGTCAGATACGTATGTCTCATACCTGATGACGGAAGATGAAATTATATTTTTGGATGAGATTGATTGTCAGGATCTGTTCGAAGGGAATCATCTAAGAGAGAGAATCTTGATTTTCTCGACAGGACAATAAAATCTTATCTTGATCCGAGCTGCCAGAAAGCCACTGCGCTGGCGGCGGCAACATTGAGAGAGTCGACTCCGTGAGACATGGGAATGCGGACGGTGTAGTCACAGTCGGCGATGGTGCGCTCTGACAGTCCATCCCCCTCAGAACCCAGAACAATGGCAAGTTTTTCTTCTGCCATGAGTCGAGGATCATCTATGCTGACAGCATGGTCGTTCAGTGCCATGGCGGCAGTTCGAAAGCCCAGATTGTGAAGCAGCTGCATGCCTGACTCAGGCCAATCGGAAGCTTCGGTTCCGAGAAAAGTCCACGGGATCTGGAAGACCGTTCCCATGCTGACTCTGATTGCGCGCCGATACAGTGGATTACTGCATGTAGGAGTGAGCAGCACGGCGTCGATATTGAGCGCAGCGGCAGAGCGGAAAATGGCGCCGACATTGGTAGGATTCATGACGTTTTCCAGAACAGCAACCCGGCGTGTGCCGGCACAGACTTCCTCAACACCTGGAAGGGGTGGGCGGTGCATGGCGCACAGCACACCGCGGGTGAGCTGAAAACCGGTCAGCTGTGTCAGAACGTCAAAATCGGCAGTGTAGACAGGGATTTCGCCACAGCGGGCGATCACTTCGCGGGCTTGTCCTGCGATATGTTTTCGCTCCAGCAAAAGCGAGACAGGGACACACCCGGCATCGAGGGCACGTTCAATTACCTTGGGACTTTCGGCGATGAAAAGCCCCTTCTCCGGTTCATGGCGATTGAGCAGCTGCGCCTCTGTGAGACGGGCATAGACATCAAGTTCAGGCGCTGCAAAGTCGGTTATTTCGATGATGTTTGACATAGATATCTCCTTTGAGTTTCAATCTCCAGCGCTTTTCCATGCAATGGGATGTATGGGAAAACGGGGAGATCCATTCCGTATTTAAGGAACATTATAGTACTTGACCAGAAAGGTGTCAAACGGGAATCGGGCATCGTGGATGCTGCTGTGGACGCCATCTCATCTCGCAATGTCTGTCTCATAGGTTGATTACATAACAAATGTCTGATCTGCAGAAAGGAGGAAGCTACATTGAAAAAAGCTAAAAAGCACCATCCAATCAGACGAGGAGTGATACTTTTTCTGCTTTTTTATCTTGCGGCATTTACGGTGCCTTATATTGAGCATAAGGCAGTCCCAGAAGAATTTAAGAGCACCTTTTTGCCGGAGAGTGTCTATGGGACAGAGGTTGGGTCAGAGCGTGTCGCTTATATAGAAGATAACCTTCAAGCTTTGCTGATGCGTTTTCAGATGGTGGAAGAGGCAAAAGAGGAAGTGATTTTGTCTACTTTCGACTTTCGTGCGGATCAATCGGGAAGAGAAGTCATGGCGGTTCTCCTGCGTGCTGCTGAGCGCGGCGTTCAGGTGCGGATTCTCATCGACGGATTCAGTGGTTTTTTGTCGGTGAGAGGGGACCCCTATTTTCTTGCCCTTGCCCGCCATGAAAATATTCAGATTCGTATCTATAATCCAGTGGATTTTTTGAAGGCTTGGAAAATGCAGGCAAGACTTCATGATAAATATCTTATAATAGATCATAAAATGTATCTTTTGGGCGGGCGTAATACGTATGACCTGTTTTTAGGGGCGTACTCACCGACGCCAAATATTGACTGCGAATTGTTTGTCTTGGAGGAGAAGGAGACCAGTGATTCCTCTCTTGAGCAGGTACGGAATTATTTTGAGCAGATTTGGGCTTTGTCTGACTGTGAGGATTTTGTGTGTGAGCGCGAGACGGAGAAAGTGCGAAGCTGCATGAAAGAGTTGAGCGATAGTTATGATCAGCTTAAGGTGAATTATCCTTCGGCATGGGAGAGTCAAGACTGGCAGGCGCTTACGATGGAGACCTACAAGATTACCCTGCTTTCCAATCCGATAGAGGCTTGCAACAAAGAACCTCTTATGTGGTATAGTCTGATACAGTTGATGAAAATGGGCAACCATGTCACTATTTTTACCCCTTATATCATCTGCGGTAAAGAGATGTATGAGGATTTGGAAGAGGTATGTAAAAGTGTGTCAGAATTGGAGATCATAACGAATGATGTCACGGGAGGAGCGAATCCGTGGGGATGCGCGGATTATCAGAATCAAAAGAAACGGATCTGGAGCACGGGTGTACAGGTCTATGAGTATCTCAGCGGTTGTTCAAGCCACACGAAAGCCATGGTTGTGGATGACCGGCTCAGTGTTGTGGGATCGTACAACATGGATATGCGCAGCACGTATCAGGATACAGAGCTGATGCTGGCTGTGGATTGTCCTCAGCTGAATGAGCTGATTCGCTCTCAGGCGCAGGAGGCAAAAACGTATAGCCGGACGATGATGGATGGAGAATATCAGATTGGAGAGAATTACCATCCGGCAGAGGCGAATCTGAAAAAGAGCATTTTTCAGGGATTTCTCCGTGTAATGACATTGCCTATCCGGCGATTTTTGTAAAAGAAATAGAGGAAGAGCAACATATATGAAAAAAGTACAGCAAGATTATATTAAACATTATATTCAGATCGTGATTATTTTTCTGATGGCAATCGCAGCCTGTCTTCTGGTGTTTTTTTATCAGGTCGAGAAGGATGTAGAAGAAAATGTCAGGGTCACGATCACCAATAATGTGGAGAAACAGGGAGATCATTTCCAGGCAATTTTGGAAGTACAGTACAGTTATCTGGAGGGAATAGCTGAATTTATTGGAGATTCCGGAGATCTCCTTTCACAGGAAAATATGAAGATGCTGCGCTATGTGGTAGAGAAGACAGAGCTGGAACGCTTAGGTATCGTAGATTCAGACGGATGGTGCCATTACGATACTGGTGAGACGAAGTGTGTCTCTTTCAGAAGATATTTTCAGGAGGGAATGGCAGGACAGAAAACATTGAGTGATCCGCTGGAAAGCCGCGTCGATGGAACAACACGGGTGGTACTTGGGGTTCCGATATGCAAGGAAGATCAGGTAATCGGAGTGCTGGGGGGATCGTACGATGTGACGGCACTGAGCAGAATGATATTCGATGATATCTATGAAGGAGAGGGATTTTCTCTGATCTTGATGACAGATGGAACGATTGTCTCCTATCAGGATCCAAATAGTTTTTGGGGCTCAGATACCGAGAACGATTTTTTTGAATGTTATAAAAATAATTTTGGAAATCAAGGTTCTTTGGAGAAAATAAGGGATGATTTCGAGAGAGAAAAAAGCGGATATGTGGAAATTTTCAGTGATGGGGAAGAATATCATATGGCTTATGAGCCATTGGGGTACAATGACTGGATGCTTTGCTATGCAGTTCCGATTAAGGTGGCAAAGGAGTCTTATCAATTTATCACCGATTATGAGATCATCCTGAGCGTCAGTTTTGTTTTCCTGGTGCTGGTGTTTTTCTGGAATATTCTCAGAATCAACAACAGAAAACAGAAGGAATTGATCCGGTCTGCCAACACGGATTCTTTGACAGGACTCTCAAACAAAAAAAGCACGGAGGATCTTATTCAGGAATGGCTGGAGAATAAACAGGATCAAATGTCGGGAATCCAGGCATTTTTTATCATGGATATTGATTATTTTAAGGAAATCAATGACCGGTATGGGCATGCGGTAGGAGATGAAGTGTTGCGTCAGATTGGAGGGTGTCTGAGAGGATTGTTTCGGAGTCATGATGTGATGGGAAGAATTGGCGGCGATGAATTTGTCGTATTTATGAAGAATGTGCCCACAGTGCTGATTGCCGAAAAGAAAGCAGAAGAGCTGTCAGAAAGGGTGAGACAGATAGAAATCCCGGAGATGCAGGGAAAAAGAGTCACAACCAGCATTGGAGTTTCTTACGCTCCCGATCACGGAAAAGGATATCTGGATTTGTACAAGAATGCGGATATGGCATTGTATGAGACAAAAGAAAAGGGAAGAAACGGGTATACGATCTGCGAGTCAGACAACAGGGAAACTTCTAAAGACAACTATGTACATAAAGCTTACACAGAGATCAATCCTCTGACGGGGCTATATTATAATAAAGCTTTTTTCAGGAAAGTGGATGAGTATCTTAAGACAAAACAAAATCAGGCATATATGTTGGTAGCGATCGATATTGAACATTTTCGCCTGTTTAACCGTCTGTATGGGAGAAAGGCTGGTGATCAGCTCTTGATCTATATAGCTGAGTGCCTGAAAAATCAACAGGAGAAACACCAAGGTATTGCAGGATACGTCAGCGGAGATAACTTCTGTATCCTGCTTCCGCGTCAGAAGGAAGTTTTTCTGCAAATCCAGAATGATATCAAGAAGCGTGTGGAAGGGTGGAGTCGTTCTATCGCCTTTCTGCCAGGCTTCGGTGTGTATGAGATCGATGACACTTCTGTGCCGGCAGTAGTGATGTATGATCGGGCAACCATGGCACTTTCCCATGTATATGGAAATTTTGGGAGCAGAGTGTGCGTATATGATCCTAAGATGGAACAAAAGATGGAGGAAGAAATTTCCATTGTGTCCGAGGTACAGGAAGGGCTGAAAAATCAGGAATTTCTCTTTTATATACAGCCACAGTGTCATATCTCGAAATCAGGAATCCGAATTGTCGGTGGAGAATGTCTGGTGCGGTGGCAGCATAAACAGAGAGGTCTTGTTTCACCAGATGGATTTATCCCAGTGCTGGAGAAAAATGGATTTGTCGCAGAATTGGATCGCTACATTTGGAAAAAAGTCTGTGAGTGGCTGAAAAGCTGGATAGAACGGGGAAATACACCGCTTCCGATGTCTGTCAATGTCTCCAGAATCGATATCTTTTCCATGGATGTCCCAAAGTATCTAAAAGAGTTGATCTCTCAGTACCAGATCAGCCCCAGACTTCTAAAAATCGAGATCATGGAGAGCACCTACGCGGAGGAAGATGAGAGAATACGAAAAGCAGTGATGGAACTGTGTGCTGCAGGGTTCAGTGTGATGATGGATGATTTTGGAAGTGGATATTCATCGCTGAATATGCTCAAAAGTGTGGCTGTGGATGTGTTGAAGCTGGATGCACGCTTCTTAGAGTTTGGAGGGCAGGAAGAGAAGAAAGGAATCGACATTCTGGAATCTATGATTGGCATGTCAAGGCAGATGGGGCTTCCTATTATCGTGGAAGGCGTTGAGCGCGAAGAACAGGAGAGATGTCTCCTGAGCATTGGATGCCGTTATGTGCAAGGATTTTATTATTATCACCCTATGCCGGTGGAAGAATTCGAACAGCTGATATCAAATCCTGATGTCCTTGATCTCGCCGGTTTTACGGCGGGTCAAGTGAACAATGTAAAACTGCGTGAATTTTTGGATATCAATATTATCACGGACAATATGTTAAATCATATGCTGGGACCTTCGGCATTTTATGAGATATTCCATAATAGGATGGAGATTACCAGTGTCAACGATCAGTACTGCAAGATGTCAGGGAACGATTGTAACGAGACGATTCAGAGGGGAGCGCGGTTCTGGAATCATGTGGTGGATGATGAGCGGAAAGATCTGCTTATGATTTTTCAGAAAGCATTTGAAAATCCAGAGGAAGGAGCGAGTGGTTTTGTACACTATCAGCGTTCGGACGGGAAAGTGCTGCTTACTCATCTGAGAGTATGCTTTATCCGAGAAAGGGAAGAACATCGCATATTTTATGGCTCCCTCACAGATGTGACAGCGCTGGAAAGAGAAAAGCAAACGAAAGAAATTATTTTAAAGCCGGAAAAGACGGACAGTGAAGAAGATGGCGCTTCTATGGAGAAATATTACGGAGGACTTCCGTGCGGTCTGGGGATTGGAAAAGTAAATCTGGATGAAGACGGAAAGCCGGAAGAATGGAAGATTATTTATGTGAACCAGAAAATAGGGCGGATGTATGAAAAGAATGTCGAGCAGCTGACGGAGGATCTCGAGAAGTTATTTTTTAAGAACAGAGAAGAATTCTTACAGCAGTGTTATCGCGCTGCTTATCAAGAAAAAACGAGCCATTTTCAAGGATACACTTCGATTTCCTGTAAATATCTGAGTCTGACAATCTATCCTTACAAGCAGGGATATGCAGGCGTCATGGTGGAAGATATCACGGAAAAGAGAGTCAATGAAGAGGCGATGCACAGTATTGCAAAAGGATTTCAGGAGATCTATTTTATCCATCTGGAAGATAATCATTACCGGATGATTTATCCGGATCCTAAAAATGCTCTGGAGAGGGGCAACTATGAGGAGGCAGTCAACCGACATTTTGTGACAAGAAAAATTGTGGAGGATCAAGAGGGGAGACTTCGGAGAATGTTGTCTATTGAGAATATCCGTGAGACATTGACTTCCAGAAAGATTATGGAACTGCATTACCGCAGAGAAGGCGAAGAAGGAGAAATCGAACGATGCCGTGCGGTGATCACTTCTGGGGAGCGCAGGGATGGCATTCCGATCACGGCAATTCTTTTTATCAGAAATATGGAATAGTTTTCAGGTGTTGTTCTGTGGCGCATTTGCAAAGTGACATATCTTTATAAAAAATGGTAGTATTTCGGAAAAGCATGTGATATTCTAACTATATAGGTGAAGACTGAAACAGCAAGCTTTCTAAGTCGAGCAGATCCGTCCGGCAATATAGACTCACAGGAAAAAGAGGGAGGTATTTTTTGATGGAAAATGTATTTATTATGGAACATCCATTGATTCAGCATAAAATTTCTATGCTTCGAAAAAAAGAGACGGGGACAAATGAGTTCCGAAAACTAATTGAGGAAATCGCGATTTTGATGGGGTTTGAGGCGCTGCGCGATTTACCTTTGGAGGATGTGGCAGTAGAGACACCGATCGAGAAGTGCATGACACCGATGATTGCAGGAAAAAAACTGGCAGTTGTTCCAGTGCTGCGCGCAGGGCTTGGAATGGTGAACGGTATCACGACATTGGTTCCATCGGCAAAGATCGGTCACATTGGTCTCTACCGTGACCCGGTGACACATGAGCCGCACGAATATTACTGCAAATTGCCGGATCCGATTGAACAGAGACTGATCGTAGTGGTGGATCCGATGCTGGCGACAGGAGGATCCGCGGTATCAGCGGTAGACTTTATCAAACAGCATGGAGGAAAGAGCATCAAGTGTATGTTTATCATCGCTGCTCCGGAGGGATTAAAACGTCTTCACGAGACACATCCAGATGTGCAGATTTATGTGGGACATTTGGACCGCGGGCTGAATGAGAATGCCTATATCTGTCCGGGACTCGGTGATGCTGGTGATCGTATTTTCGGAACGAAATAGACAGAAGAAAATGTACTGTCAGGCAGAGTGAAAGGAAACATAGAGCGGAGGCAAGAGATGAATCAGGAAAAGAAAATTGAGAGTCTGGAAGAATTCAGACACCGCACCGAGGGATTTTCCCGCGACAGTCTGCCATGGCAGGGAGAATTTTGGACAAACCCGAACCTGACAGGCAAAGTAGATGGGCAGGGCGGAATGAAGGAGTACTGCGGGAATACCGTCGTATTTCTGCTCGACGAGGAATGTATTGATCGCCTCAGACACATTCAGGAAGTTTTATAATATATGTCAAGAACACCCGTGACTTTAGTCATGGGATGAATTGACATACATATGTTAATTCAAAATACATCTTAATATGTTGAAAATACTGGATTTTTGAGCATACATATATTATTATAATCTTGAGGTGATAATATATGGAAGTAACTCATGGTCGTGGGTATGTATATTCAATACAATATCATATTGTTTGGTGTGTTAAATACAGACACAAAATAATCACAGAACAAATAGAGAATAGATTAATAGAGATACTCAATAAAATAGCTGATG
>JALEVQ010000065.1 GCA_022788205.1 Robinsoniella sp.
TTTATTATTGCAGTATTTCATATATTTTTCACAATTCCTTTAATGTCCGCTCCCTGAATCAGAAGCCTAATATTCGTTTCAGCCAGGTCAATTTGGGATACTCTAATACCTTCATTATTATTGCTGTCCCTATGATCCCTAATATAATACACACCAGCCACAATATCCATGCATTCACAGTTCCAAAGACAGCCAGTGCCGCACGAATAATCAACTGGTGAGTAAAATAAATAATTACACTTACTTTGCCTAAAAAAGTACATATACGGCGATTCAGTTTTAGATCACAATTAAAGATCACTATAAAAAAGCTCGCTGATACAAATGGTTTAAAAAAATAGTTTGCATAACTCAATCCGAACGAATTTGTTTTAACAATTACACTTTCCAGAATCTGAAGAAAAACAAATCCAAGCCAGATGAAAACAAGATTACGTTTTTTGATCTTTTCAGCAATTTTCTTACCATTCCTGGCAATTTCAAATCCAGCAAAAATAAATATCGGTCCTCTTAATACATGCATCGTATCAAACACACTCAGCCATATTTCTGCAAAAGCACCGACTAGAGTATCTTTTACCAGATAATAATAACTGTCACCACTCAAACTTAAAATATGGATTATACATACAATAAGCACGATCACTTTGCGGCTTAACAAATTATACAAGACTGCCATCAGGAGAAGTGCATAAATTACTGCATGAATATACCAGAAAATGCTGGTTCCCCCAGTTAAAATCACTTTAGTAATAATATTAATAATTGTTTTTGTTACTGTTTCTGTTGAAAAATTTAATTTTACTGCCCAATATAAATATGGCACAAGCCAGACAAGGTACAGTGCATACATACGACGACATACTTTGCCTATTCCATTTCTATTTATCCTGTTTTTTTCTACATCAAAATTTTTCATAAATGAAAAATATGCTGTACAAATCATAAAAAAACCAACAGGATTGATAAATCCACTGATTATTCTTCCTATTTCGCCTGAAACTCCTCCGACAAACGGAACAATCGTATGAATATACACAACCATACAGGAACAAATAAATTTCAATAAATCAATCAGACTATTTCTTTCCATTGTTTTTAAGGATTTTTTAACATCTTCATAATCCCTCATACATAACGGTCTCCTCTTTAATCACAGTATAGCATGTAAAAATATTTGTGACAACTACCGTTTTCGCAAGCTGATTTCTAAAATGAATATTTATGATATTTTTTCTAATCGCCAAAATACTACTATTGCAAAGGCTCCTCCCACCATCCAAGGATGATGGGAGAAGCCTGCTAAAACGAAAGGTTTTATAATTATACAATTTTTTTCAAAAACAGATGCTAAATCGGAAGACTTTCGCGCAAGCACAGCGTCCCCGAGGATGTCAAGTCATTGCTACGAAAAACATGCGGCTTTTTTGCCACGAAAATGGCTTAAAACCGTATGTTTCTGTATAGAGGATGTTATAATGTTGTCACAAAATTGATGGGTGGATGCTATGTCAGTGTCACCCAAAAATCCTGAGCTTCTTCAGTTCTTCCATCTAATCTCAGCCCTCCCGTCATCATACACATACACTGCTTCCACATACTCCTCCAGCATCTCTCGTGTCAGCTTCTCATACCCGAGGTATCCCATCATCTGTTCCACCGGAATGTTCTTTTTCAACAGGATCTCTTCCTCAGCACTTACGAGAGCTTCTAATTCCTGTATTCGCTTCTGTAGCTGTTCTTTTCTCTGTTCGATCTGCCCTCTGGCATCCTGCAACTGCCTTCGATCCAGTTCCCCTTCATGGTACTTCTCGTAATTCTGTCGGTGTTGTCTTTTGAGCTTCTCGTGTTTTTCTTCACAATCAGTGATTTCTCTCTGGTACGCCTGTATCAGATTCTGATGTTGCTGCCGCATAGAGACATCCATCTGTTCCTGACTGATCATTTGCTGTAAATATGCTCTTATTTCACTTAGAATCAATCCTTCCAGAATTTTATTATCTGCATTTCCGGCAACACAGCCTGTATCTTCTTTTCCTTTGCTGTCTGCACAACTGTAAAGAATGTGTCCATGCTGCTCCTTGCTTCCGGAAAGATTTCTTCCGCAATTTCCGCATTTTAAAAATCCACTGAGAAGAGAAGGACTTTTATCAAATTTACTTTTTCTGGAACGGCGCATCTGAAGACTCTGGGCTTTCTCAAATTTCTCTTTTGATACAATAGGTTCATGATGGTTTTCCAGCACTTTCCACTGATCTTTCGGAATGGGAACTTCCTTTCCGGTTCCCGGATCCGGAATCTTTGTCTTTCCGTAAACCATACATCCAATATAGTTTTTATCATTGATGATTTTTCTGACCATATCAACCGTCCACTGAAGGTTTTTCGATGCTGCTTTCTGGTGATCAACTTTCTGGCGTCTGCTCATAGACTGAAGCGGTGTAGGAATGTTTTCTTCATTAAAAATCCTGCAGATTTCTGTTTTAGAATAACGCTGATTCGTCAGCTTAAATACTCTCTGTATGACCGCCGCTTCGTCTTCCACAATCTGAAGTTTTGTCTTATCGTCAGGATTTCTCTGATAACCATATGGTGCAGAGCCACAACAATATTCACCCAGATTTCTTCTGGTTCTGACGGCGGCTTTCACTTTCACTGACTGATCTTTTACATAAAAATCTGCAATCAGCCCTTTGAACTGGACTTCCATATCAGAGCTTTTTCCTCTATAGTCCAGAGAGTCGTAATGATCCGAGACGGAAATAAAGCGGATACCCATAAAGGGAAATACCTGTTCCAGATAGGTGCCCATCTCAATATAATTTCTGGAAAACCTGGAGAAGTCCTTTACCACAATACACTGCACCCGGTTTTGCCTGACAAGCTGCAGTACCTGCTGCATCCCAGACCGTTCCATACTGGCACCGGAATACCCATCATCACAAAATTCCTGATAGGGCATGACCGCCAGTTCCGGAACCGCTGAAATGTAATCTTTGATCAACAGTCTCTGATTTGTGATGCTGTTGCTTTCCTTGTCAGCATCATCTTCCACAGAGAGACGATAGTACCCGATGAGCAATCTGCTATCTGTCATCTGGCATCACCCCCTGAAGCAAGCTGGTCTTCGGAAATATTCTTTCTCCGGCATTTTCTTTCATCCCATCCAACATATCTTCTTGCTTCTTTCGCCGCCTTTAACCGGATTTGTGCCTTGTCAAACATATCTCTGCTGATAATCGGCTCATGCGCTTCCGAAGTGATAATCCACTCCTTTTCATCCAGAAGATCACACCCTTTCTCTCCTCTGGAAAACCGCGATTCATACTTATGCTGTACCAGATCTCCATAATAATTATTTCTGGTAAGCACAGCCCGGATCGATGAGTTTCCCCATTGATGAAGCGTTTCGCCATCCTGGCAATACACATGATGGCACTGGTTATAATCGGATATCCGATGAACGCCATTTTCAAAAAGCCCATCAATAATCCGATTGATTGGAATGCCATCTGTATATTGTTTAAATATTCTCCGTACAATTTCGGCAGCTTCCGGATCAATGACAAGTTTTCGAATTCCGTTTTCATTAACAGAATGATATCCATAAGGCGCCATACCTCCCACATAACTTCCATTCTTTTGGGAAGCTCGTCTGGATGCACAGGATTTTGCCGAAATGTCTTTTGCATATGCATCATTGACAAGATTTTTGATATTCATGGATAATTCCTGACTGTCAGCATCTTTTGAAAAAGAATCATAATGGTCACACACAGAAATGAACCGTACTTTCATAACCGGAAAGAGCTTTTCTAAATAATTTCCGGTTTCAATATAGTTTCTTCCAAATCTGGAAAAGTCTTTGACAATAATACAGTTAATCAGTCCTGCACGAATATCCGTCATCAATCGCTCAAAACCCGGTCTTTCAAAATTTGTTCCCGTTTTTCCAAGATCGGTGTAAACATCGTACAACACAAGTTCCGAATTCCTGTCAGGATTTTCATTTTGATGCCGGATAAATTCCTTTAATATTTCCACCTGCGTTTCTATTGAATCGGACTTTTTATCCTCATGATCCACCGATAATCTGGCATAAATCGCGGTCTTATAAACTGATATCTGTGAATATTCCAACTTGTGTCCTCTCAGATATCTTTTTGCTGTTCTTGCCATTGATCACCTCTCTTTTCCCTTATCCGCCTGCTGTGTGTAAAGCGACAACTATATCCTGATAGCGAAGCAGAATCATAATCTGCTTATTTTCATATATATAGATTTTATCCACCGCCAGTGCCAGTAATGTTCGGTCTAATTCTTTCAGCTCCAACGATTTTTTCCATTCTTCCAGCTGAATGGCAGCAGCAACACCATGTTCAAACATCTGTTTTACCATCTGCTTCTGATTTTCAATCATCATTTCCAGTTCTTCACATTTCTTCCCATAAATGTCACGGAATTCCTGAAATTCTTCTTTGCTGATGATTCCGTCTCTCAAGTCATCATATAATGACACCCGCAGGGCGCAGCATTTATGGTATTCTTCCTGCAGGCGGCTGATCTGTGTATCACAGTGAATGATCTGATCATATCCTATTTCTATCCCTTTCATTTCTTCCATTATCCTTTGATAATCCATAAAAACAGAAGAATACGTCTGAATTTCTTTTAATACAATCGTTTTCAATGTTTCTTCCGGAATGCTGTGTCTGGTGCAATTCCCACCTTTATTTTTTGTCTGACAGATATAAAAAGCAGTCTTTTTTCCTTTATACTGGTTCACTCTTCGAATCATAGGCGTCTTACAATCTCCACAGAAAAGGAAACCTGAAAACAGATTTGCCCCTTCCGATGATTTTGAAGCTCTTCCATCATATTGAAGAAGTTTCTGCACAATATCAAAATCACTCTGGCGAATGACTGCCGGATGTGTATTCTCCACTCTTACCCATTCTTCTTCTGGCTTATCCAGACGTTTTTTTACTTTGTAGCTGATGCGTTCCTGTTTTCCCTGTACCATATTCCCAATATAAACCTCATTTGTGAGAATCCGCTTAATCTGCACAGCAGACCATTTTGGAGATTCTGTACTCTGAAATCCGGAATAATCCTTTTCTCCCAATGACTTTTTATACTCTTTCGGAGATAATATATGACGTGTATTCAGTTTTTCAGCGATTGCCCCCAGACTTAGTCCTTCCATTTTCCATGTATAGATTTTTCGCACCACATCTGCTGCATATTCGTCAACTACAAGACAGTTTTTATTCTTCACATCCTTCTGATAACCATATGGAGCAAATGCCCCGATAAATTCTCCATTTTCCCTTTTCATCTTCTGATGGCTTCTCACCTTGGCAGAAATATCACGGCAATAACTATCATTCACAAAATTCTTAATAGGAACCACGAGGGATTTTTCAGAAGTATTTGCCGTCTTGCTGTCAAAATGATCGGTAACTGCAATAAAACGCACATGAAAAGCCGGGTATATCTTTTGAATCAATCGCCCGGCTTCTATATATTCTCTTCCGAATCTGGATAAGTCCTTTACAATCACGCAATTCACTTTTCCAGCTTCTATATCACTTGTCATTCGTTTGAATTCAGGACGGTCAAAATTACTTCCCGAATATCCGTCATCCACATAAATATCAAAAATCTGGATATCCGGCTGGCTTTTTACAAAGCTCCGCAAAAGTTCCCGCTGATTTCCAATACTGTTGCTTTCTGTCTTGGCACTCCCATCAATATCTGTATCATCTTTCGACAATCGAAGATACAACGCAGCATTGTAGGTGTCGGACACATTTCTCTGCATTTGTTTCATTTACATCGCTCCTAACCATGATTCATTGAATAGAAATCAGAAACTATGCAAGGCATTAATACATCAATTCCATTCTTTTTTTTAGATAAGCACTGATCACATCCGTAGCATCTGCTTCTCCATTCATTTTCACCAGCACGACATAGCCTTCATTTATATGAACATATGGTTGATTTTCTGATTGTCTCAAAAGGAAAGCTGCTTTCTCTGAAATCTCCTGATCCATCCTGGGACACAATATTTCAATATCCTTTAATTCATCCCTGTTCATCTGCTCCAGATCATTTCTGGAGTCCTGCATCACCTGTTTTGCCATATCGATCACCTCTTTCCCAGCATATTCCTGTCGCAAGTTGTCCTATCACAACAAAATAGCTAAAACCAGTTTCATTCTGATTTTAGCTATTTCTATATCTAACTTAATATCATTACATTATTTGCCAAGCGCTGTTTTCTGTGAAACTACGGTAGTCTTATCATAGCATGCAAAGGCATCATCCACCAGTTTCTTGTCCGGCTTAGGAGTTACAAGGCTGACAATCGGCACGATAATCAGACCGCCGAGCATAGCGATTGCTCCTGTATTGATCGGAGACTGCATAATGACAGGCAGACTCTGTTTTGCGAACATATTGATAAAAGTAAGACCGCAGCCCCAGATAAAGGACACCCAACAGGATGCCACCGTTGTCTTTTTCCAGTACAGCGAATACAGGAATGGTGCCAGGAAAGAACCTGCAAGTGCTCCCCAGGACACACCCATCAGCTGTGCGATGAAGGTTACGGAACTCTTGTACTGAATCAGTGCAATGATCGCAGAAATCGCGATAAATACTACGATAAATCCACGAATTACAGCAACCTGGTGTTTCTCATCCATATCTTTCACGATATTATCTTTAATAAAGTCGATCGTCAGAGTAGAACTCGACGCGATTACCAGAGAAGACAGTGTGGACATCGATGCGGAAAGTACCAGGATTACCACCAGTGCAATCAGCATCGGGCTTAAGCTCTCCAGCATAGTTGGGATAACCGAGTCATATCCATTCGCAGCAATATCGATTTTATCAGAAAACAGACGACCAAAACCGCCAAGGAAATAACATCCGCCAGCTACAATGAGGGCAAACAGAGTGGAAATAATCGTTCCCTTCTGGATCGCACCCTCATCTTTGATTGCATAGAATTTCTGAACCATCTGTGGAAGTCCCCATGTACCAAGGGAAGTAAGAATTACCACAAACATCAAGTTCAAAGGATCCGGTCCAAAGAAAGAGGCAAATATACCAGGTGTCGAGGACACTGTCTCATCAGAAATCTGCGCAAGACCTTGATATGCTTCCATAAATCCACCTTTGCTGGAAAGAACCGCTGCGATAACTGCAACAATACCAACCAGCATAACCATACCCTGAATAAAATCGTTGATTGCAGTTGCCATATATCCGCCGGCGATTACATAAATAGCGGTGAGAACAGCCATCAAAATAATACATACAGAATAATCAATGTTGAACGCCATTCCAAACAGTCTGGAAAGACCATTATACAGAGATGCTGTATACGGAATCAGGAACACAAAAATAATCAAAGAAGCACAAAGCTTCAGGGCTTTGCTGTTAAATCTCCGTCCAAAAAACTGAGGCATCGTCGCTGAGTCAAGATGCTGTGTCATAATTCTGGTTCTTCTTCCAAGGACTACCCATGCAAGAAGGGAACCGATGACAGCATTTCCAATACCTGCCCAGGTAGCAGCGATACCATATTTCCATCCAAACTGACCTGCGTATCCTACAAATACTACAGCGGAAAAATAAGAGGTACCGTATGCGAAAGCTGTAAGCCACGGACCAACGGAACGACCGCCCAATACGAAACCATTTACATCTGTTGCTGTTTTGCGGCAATACAGCCCGATTGCAATCATCAGTGCAAAGTATGCCAGGAGTACAATTACTTTTAACATTTCTCTTTCCTCTTCCCTTACGACTAGCTTCATTAGTCTTTGTATTTTCTTTAACGCAAAAAAGTTTTAAACTTTAAATCATTAAAGTAATTTAATTGTATCATACAGATTCTTATCTGTCAATCTAATTACTTACGTTGCGTGGCTACTTTTTTGTCTTTTCTTCCCGTAAACGAAATGTACCTCCATCGGGATTCTTTGATTGACAAATAAAAAAAATTGCTCTATCATTATTACAGTAATGCGTTAATGTACAGCAACAATACTGTCAAACAATAAAAAAACAACGAGGTAATCGTCATGGCAAATTTAAATGAAAGAATGGTTGCTCTGGGAACTTCCCGTTCTATAATCCGCGAACTTTTTGAGTATGGAAAACAAAGAGCTGCAATAGTCGGTCAAGAGAATGTATTTGATTTTTCTATCGGAAATCCAAGTGTTCCATCCCCGGACGCAGTCAATGAAACCGCAATAAAACTCCTTCAGGAAACCGACCCTGTAGTCATTCATGGATATACCAGTGCGCAGGGAGACATCGGTGTCAGAAAACTTCTCGCAGATTCCGTAAACAAACGTTTTGACACTTCCTTCGGACCAGACAACTTTTATGTATCCGTAGGTGCTGCTGCTGCTCTTTGCTGCTGTCTGAACGGTCTCTGCAATAAAGATGATGAAGTTATTGTATTTGCTCCATATTTTCCGGAATATAAAGTATTCATCGAAGGTGCAGGGGCAAAGATCAATCTCATCCCTGCAGACACCAAAGCTTTTCAGATTGATTTTGAAAAATTGGAATCAGCTATCAATGACAAAACAAAAGCTGTCATCGTAAACTCTCCTAACAATCCGTGTGGTGTCGTGTACTCACATGAGACCTGCACCAGACTTGCACAGATCCTGAGGGAAAAATCTGCTGAACTGGGTCATCCTATTTATCTTATTGCAGATGAGCCATATCGTGAGATCGTCTTCGATGGCATCGAAGTCCCATATCTGCCTAAGTATTACAACAATACCCTGGTATGTTATTCCTGGTCCAAATCCCTTTCCCTTCCGGGAGAACGTCTGGGATATGTTCTTGTTCCAGATGAGGTGGAAGAACATGAACTGGTATACGCAGCGGTTGCAGGCGCAGGTCGTTCCCTTGGATATGTAAATGCACCAGGACTCTTCCAGAGAGTATGTGCTATGTGTGCAGATATGACTGCCGATATCACCATCTACGAGACCAACCGAAATCTTCTTTACAACGGACTTCGTGAGCTTGGTTTTGAAGTAATAAAACCGGACGGAACTTTCTACATCTTCCCTAAAACATTGGAAGAAGACGATATTGCTTTCTGTGAAAGAGCAAAGCAGTACGATATTCTCATCGTTCCAGGAACTGGTTTCGGCTGCCCGGGACATACACGTATTTCCTACTGTGTACCTACGGAAAGAATTGAGCGCGCTCTGACCGCCTTCAGAAAGCTGGCAGAGTCTTACAAATAAAATGAGATTTGTTGCTTAGAAAAGAAAAAATTTATGATTATTGATTTCCACACACATATATTTCCTGAGAAAATCGCAGAACGTGCGATTTCCAAGCTGGCAGCAATCGTAAATCTCACTCCCAGCATAGATGGCTGTGCAGAAGGTTTGCGAGCTTCCATGAAAAAAGCTGATATCGATATCAGTGTTGTACTTCCTGTCGTAACCGACGTAAAACAGTTTGATTCCATCCTTCGTTTTGCGGTCTTTATTAATGAAACCTACGCTTCTGTACAGGAACAGCGGCTGCTTTCCCTTGCAGGCATTCATCCGGATGACCCTGACTACAAAACTCATCTGGTGCAGATAAAACACGAAGGCTTTGCCGGAATCAAGCTCCATCCGAACTACCAGAATGTAGCATTCAACGATATCCGCATGAAGAATCTTCTCTATGCCGCATCCGAAATCGGTCTTTCGATCATCACGCATGCCGGCTTTGATCCCTATACGCCGGATCATGAGTTCTGCACTCCGGACATGGTTTTAGATGTATTGAAGGATGTTGCGCCGGAAAATCTGATTCTCGCACATTTGGGATGCAATGAAAATTATGATGAAGCCGAAGAAAAGCTCTGCGGTCAGAATGTCTATCTCGATACAGCCTATTCCATCACCCATGTGAGTGAAACCCAGTTTATCCGTATGGTGCGCAAACACGGGGCAGACAAAATTCTTTTTGCCACCGACTGTCCATGGGCAGAGCAGAAAACCTGCGTGGAGATACTCAAAAAATGTGCCCTCACCGATCGGGAAAAAGAATTAATTTTATCTACAAATGCCAGAAAATTGCTTGGAATTAAATAAAATGCACATCATAAAAGGGGGTGTCGTTTCAAATAGACATCCCCTTTGCATTTCTCTTATTTTATTTCATTGCTTCCAGATCTACGATCTTAAATCCTTTCGCTTCCAGAATCTTTTCTGCCCGTGCATCCACATTCGTGCGAATGATCATATAAGCAACATTGGATTTCTTTCCTAAAATGGTATACATATACTCGATATTGATTCCTTCCGCACCAAGGACACCGATCATATTCGCAAGCATGCCAGCCTCATCCTGAACCTCCACTGCAAGCACATCGGTAATAGAGCAAATATAATTTTCGCTCTTCAGAACGGTAACCGCATTGAAAACATCATCCACGATGATACGAACAATGCCAAAATCCGCTGCTTCTGCCACCGAGATGGCACGAAGGTTAATCTTCTGTGCGGAAAGAACTGCTGCAAACTCAGCAAGTTTTCCAGGCTGATTTTCAAGGAATACGGAAATCTGTTTAACTGTCATGAATTTTTCCTCCTATTCATTAACCCTGATACAGGTTTCGTTTATCAATCACTCGAACGGCTTTGCCTTCACTTCTCACAATGGTCTTAGGCGCAACCAGTTTAACCTTTGCATAGATGCCAAGCATCGCTTTCAGTCCGTTCACCAGTTCTTTCTCTTTTTCCGATACAACACTTAAATTATCGGAGAACATTTCCGGTGTCATTTCTACCTGTACTTCGATCGTATCGCTGTTGTTTACACGGTCAACGATGATCTGATAGTTTGCCGGATATCCCTGGTTCATAAGAACTGTCTCAATCTGGGACGGGAATACGTTTACGCCCTTGACGATCAGCATATCATCACTTCTTCCAAGCGGTTTGGTCATCTTTACATGCGTTCTTCCACAGGAACATTTCTTTCTGCTTAAGATACAGATATCACGGGTGCGATATCTCATAAGCGGGAACGCTTCCTTGGAAATACTGGTAAATACAAGCTCTCCCTTCTCACCATCCGGAAGGACTTCTCCTGTAATAGGATTAATGATTTCAGGAATGAAATGGTCTTCGTTTACATGCATACCGGTCTGCTCTTCACACTCGAAGGATACACCCGGACCGGAAATCTCTGTAAGACCATAAATGTCATATGCTTTGATGCCAAGCTTTCGTTCGATATCGCGACGCATCTCCTCTGTCCATGCTTCTGCTCCGAAAATACCTGCTTTTAATTTGATCTGATCGCGAACCCCTCTCTCCTCAATGCTCTCCGCAAGATAAGCCGCATAGGACGGAGTGCAGCAAAGAATCGTGGAGCCCAGATCTGTCATAAACTGAATCTGTCTTTCCGTATTTCCGGAGGACATAGGAAGTGTCAGACATCCTACTTTATGCGATCCGCCATTCAATCCAGGACCACCGGTAAACAAACCATAACCATAGCTTACATGGCAGACATCTTCTTTTGTTCCCCCCGCAGCTACGATTGCTCTGGCACAGCACTCTTCCCAGAGATCAATATCATGCTGAGTGTAAAAGGCAACCACACGTCTCCCGGTAGTACCACTGGTGGACTGAATACGAACGCACTCGGAAAGCGGGCGTGCAAGCAATCCGTATGGATATTGATCTCTCAAATCATCTTTTTCAGTGAAAGGTAATTTGGAAAGGTCATCCACTGACTTGATGTCCTCGGGGGTAAGTCCTTTTTCCTCCATTCTTTTTCTGTACATTGGCACATGGTCCCAAACGTTCTGTACCTGCTTTACAAGTCTCTCACTTTGGATTTTGCGAATCTCTTCTCTGGATGCGCACTCGATCTCTGGCTGAAAATATCTGCTCATCTCTTCTCGTTCTCCTTACTCTGCATAAATTCCTGTTTTACAATTTCTCTTTCACTGCACATTCAAGCCCACAGCGATTCACGTCTATCATTTAGCCTCTTCCCAAGGCAAATGCTCTTTTGTTCATCTCCACAAATTTCGCAGGAACACACTGCTCAATAGCACCGAGCCATTTTTCTTCTGGAATATCAAAGTATCTGGAAAGTCTGCCCATCAAAACCAGATTTACGGCTTTTGAGGAACCAGCCTGCTCTGCAAGAGAAAGACAATCCATCGCATCAACTGCGATTCCTTTTTCCTGCATTTTTTCAATCAGGTTTTCCGGATAAGAAGCCGCGCCGATAATGACCGGCATCGGATCGATCTGCTGTGTATTTACCACGATGCGTCCGCCCTTTTTCAGATATTCCACATAGCGTGCCGCTTCCAGTTTTTCAAAGGATACAATAAAGTCTGCTTCCCCTTTGTCAATGACCGGTGAATAAACTTTCTCCCCAAATCTTACATATGTAACCACACTTCCGCCGCGCTGACTCATCCCATGTACCTCAGATACTTTTACATCGTATCCTTCATTCAGCAGAAGATATCCCAAAAGCTTGCTGGCAAGAAGGGAACCCTGTCCGCCTACACCAACAATCATTACATTCTTTGTCATTTCTTTATTCCTCCCCGCTCTGTAATGCATCAAACTTACACAGTTGCTGGCATACACCACAGCCAACGCACAGTGTTGTATCGATCACCGCTTTTTTGTCCTTTACACTGACTGCTGGACAGCCAAGACGCATACAGGATTTACATCCCACACAGTTTTCTGCCGCAACTTTCAGAGGAGCTTTATGTTTCACATATTTAAGAAGTGCACATGGACGGCGGCTGATGATCACAGACGGCTCGTCCGCTGCAAGTTCTTCTTTCAATACTCTGTCACATTCTTCCAGATTGTACGGGTCCACAACGGATACACGGTTGAAGCCCATAGCTCTGCACAATGCTTCCAGATCGATCTTTCCTGCCGGATCCCCTTTGATGTTGTATCCGGTGGTAGGATTCTGCTGGTGTCCCGTCATACCGGTAATGGAATTATCCAGAATAATAATCGTGGAATTACTCTGGTTGTAAGCAACATTTGCCAGACCGGTCATTCCTGAATGCATAAAGGTGGAATCACCAATTACCGCTACTGTCTTTTGTTCACTCTCTTTGCCCACTGCTTTGTTAAATCCATGGATAGAACTGATGGATGCCCCCATACAAAGAGTCAGCTCCATAGCTGCAAGGGGAGCAACTGCTCCGAGTGTATAGCAGCCGATGTCTCCGAGAACGGTACATTTATTTCGGGAAAGAGTATAGAACAACCCTCTGTGAGGACATCCTGCGCACATCACAGGAGGTCTTCCCGGAAGCTGTTCTCCAATGGAACAGAATTGGGCACTTTTTCCCTCAATTTTCTCTGCAATAAGATTCTGGGAGAATTCGCCGCAGATTGGAAGCAGATCTTTTCCGGATAAAGTCAGACCAAGCTGTCTGCAATGATTTTCAATAATCGGATCCAATTCTTCAATAACGATCAGTTTTTCAACCTTTGCTGCAAAATCTTTAATCAGTTTTACCGGCAGCGGGTTTACCATACCAAGTTTCAAAATACTTGCACTTTCACCGTAAACTTCCTTCGCATACTGATAGCAGGTGGAAGAAGTAATGATACCAAGTGCAGTTCCCCCCATTTCCACCCGGTTCAGCGGGCTGGTCTCTGCATATTCGATTAGTTTTCTGGTGCGCTCTTCCACAATCGGATGACGGCGGATCGCATTGCCCGGCATCATCACATATTTCTGAATATTCTTTTCATATGGTTTCTGTTGAGGAAGCACACGCTCACCCGGTACGACCACACTCTGTGAATGTGCTACACGGGTGCACATTTTTATAATAACCGGAGTGTCAAAGGTTTCCGAGATCTCATATGCAATCTTTGCAAATTCCAGAGCTTCCCCGGAATCGGATGGCTCAAGCATCGGTACTTTGGCTGCGATTGCATGATGCCGGGAATCCTGTTCGTTCTGGGAGGAGTGCATTCCCGGATCATCTGCCACACAGATCACCATACCCGCATTGACACCTGTATAGGAACATGTGTAAAGTGGATCAGCTGCCACATTAAGACCAACATGTTTCATGCCGCAAAAGCTTCTTTTTCCTGCAAGACAGGCTCCAAAGGCAACTTCCATGGCCACCTTTTCATTTGGCGCCCACTCGCAATAAACCTCATCATATTTTGCAATTTCTTCAGTCACTTCTGTACTTGGAGTTCCAGGATAACTGGACACCACACTGCATCCTGCCTCGTATAAGCCTCTGGCAAGTGCCTTATTACCTAGCATTAACTGTCTCATAGGTATCGTAACTCTCCTTTCACTTTTCTGTCTTTGCTTCGCTCTCTTCCAAACGCTTCAAAGCCTTTTCTAACATACCCGTTCCACCGTTTAATACACGATTCACACGGCTGATGGTTGCTGTACTGGCACTCGTTGTACTCAAAATGTCCGAATAGACCTTTTCCTGTGAAAGCATTTTTGCTACCTCGAAACGCTGCTCAATGGAGCGAAGTTCTGTTTCAGCACAAATATCCTCAAAAAAGTCCTTACATTCTTCCATTGTTTCCAACTGAAGAATTGCCTTGTACATATCTTCTTTTCTGGTTCTCTGAAAATTCTTTTTCATATAAACCTCTTCTTTCTGTATCATAGACACGCTTTACTATTATATTGTATCATTTTTATCCTATATGGTAAACAACTATTTTACATCTTTAAAAGGTTAAATACAAAAAGTGCGCTGTGATGTTCCTTTCAAAATATTCGCCAAAACAACCACTAAAGTATCCGGTCAAAATGTTGACTTTATCTTCCAAATATGCTATCTTGATTTAAAGTCTTAAAGTTTGAATAGAGAGGAAAAATATTATGCCTGTTACTGATTTACTTGAACGAAATCACAGATTATATGGGGATGAAATTGCCCTAGTAGAATTAAATCCCTCTGTCAAAGACACAAAGCGGACAAGTTGGAGAGAATACAGCCTGGTACAGCCCACTTCTTACGAACCCTACCGAAGAGAAATCACATGGAGTGTCTTTGATGAAAAAGCAAACCGCGTAGCAAATATGCTGATCGATCGAGGGATCAAAAAAGGAGACCGCGTGGCGATTCTGATGTTTAACTGTCTGGAATGGCTTCCGATTTACTTCGGTATTCTGAAAACCGGTGCCATCGCAGTTCCGTTTAACTTCCGTTTTGATTCCGAAGAAATCAAATATTGTGCAGATCTGGCAGAAGTTCATGTCTTATTCTTTGGACCGGAATTCATTGGACGAATAGAGGCTATTGTAGATGAACTGTCCAAGGGACGACTTCTTATTTATGTAGGGGATACCTGCCCAACCTTTGCAGAAAGCTATCGTGAAATGGTTGCTGACTGTTCCAGCCAGCCTCCTATGATTCCCCTGACAGAAGAAGATGATGCAGCCATCTACTTTTCTTCCGGAACCACCGGATTCCCAAAGGCAATTTTACATAACCACGAAAGCCTGACCCAAGCTGCTATAATGGAACAGAAACATCATCTAACGGACCGGAACGATACCTTCCTTTGTATCCCTCCCCTTTATCACACCGGGGCAAAATTTCACTGGATGGGAAGTCTCTGTGCAGGAAGCAAGGCAGTTCTTCTTAAAGGTACGAGTCCGGAGATTATTCTGGATGCTATTTCCAGAGAAAAATGTACCATCGTGTGGCTTTTAGTTCCGTGGGCACAGGATATCTTAAATGCGTTGGACAGAGGAGATTTGAAGCTTGAAGATTATGACTTAAGTCAGTGGAGACTGATGCACATCGGTGCCCAGCCGGTTCCGCCGTCTCTGATCAAACATTGGAAAGAATATTTCCCTAATCATCTCTATGATACCAACTATGGACTGTCCGAATCCACCGGTCCCGGATGCGTACACCTCGGTATAGAGAATATTCACAAAGTAGGTGCCATCGGTATTCCTGGATTCCGCTGGCAGTGTAAGATCGTGGATGAATCTCTAAAAGAGGTTCCATATGGGGAAGTCGGTGAACTTTGTGTAAAAGGGCCTGGCGTTATGACCTGCTATTACAATGATCCCAAGGCTACCGAAGAAACCATCGTGGACGGATGGCTTCGTACCGGTGATATGGCTATGCAGGATGAGGATGGCTTCTACTTCCTGGTAGACCGCAAAAAAGATGTCATCGTCAGCGGCGGTGAAAATATTTATCCGGTACAGATTGAAAATTTCTTAAGCAACTTTGAAAAAGTCAATGACGTTGCCGTTATCGGACTCCCGGATCCACGTCTCGGTGAGATCACAGGTGCGATCATTTCCATAAAAAAAGGCATGACCTGCACAGAAGAAGAGATTGAACAATTCTGCAAAGGTCTTCCAAGATACAAAAGACCAAAGAAAATTATCTTTGCCGATGTCCCAAGAAATGCCACCGGTAAAATCGAAAAACCGGCTCTTCGTAAGAAATACGGAGCAGATCAGCTGGTTGCAAAACAAAACAGAGGATAAATTCATCATGGGAAAGGTTCTGTGACGCGAAATGTCATGGAACCTTTTTCTCTGTCTGTTTGCTTCGGTAGTCTTCTTGTTCTTGTAACCTTATTATGACGTCCTCCCCATACCCTAGCGTTGGATTTGGCCACTCGTGAAATCCCGGAAGATGCACTGCCCCTTTTCTGAGATATGCCTTCACTTTCTGTCCATAGAGATAGGGATCATGCCCCTTCACAATCCCCCACTGCATCATCAGCGCCGCCGCCCCCGTCACAAACGGTGCCGCAAATGATGTCCCTGTCACTCTCGTGTACCCTCCATTTACCGCTGTCGTCATGATCTCAACGCCCGGGGCTACAAGATCAGGTTTCACCTGATTGCTGTCTCTGGTATATCCACGCCCTGAAAATGGAGCATAACTCAGCAGTCTGGAATCGTATGCTCCCACCGCGATCGTATTGCGCGCTGTCGAAGGAATCGTCAGTGTGGTCTCTGGTACCGGCTGATAAAATCGCGTCTGTTCATTCAGAACTCCCTGCTCTGGAAGCCACATGTCATACCGTCCTGTCACAACATTTCGCGGAACCAGCTCGATACTCCACATCCCACTGTCTACATACGTTTCTATCGGCAAAAACGAAAGATAGATTTCCTGTGTAGGGCTATAAGGACTCGGCTCCCCGTAGTATACTAAAATCTCCGTGTCCCCAAGGACATATCTCTGCGTGCCAAGCCGATTCTGAAACGGACCAGTACGCCTCCCAGACGGATGAACCAGAATGATATCAAAATCATCCTCATATTCTTTCCAGATCTGAAGATTCAGCGATAATTCATACTCCGAAACTCCAAACTCCACTTTCTCATTTCTTCCGGTCTGCAAAATTCCAGATGTATGCCCTCCCGTCTCCCCTTCGTTGCCCGTGCCCGTCACAATCACCGACTTTCCGATCTGTGCAATATTATCCAGATATGTCTCCAAGATCGATAACCCATCGTGAGATCCATATACATTTCCAAAACTCAAATTCACCACAAATGGCATCTCATATTCCTGTGCTTTCTGCGCTACATAGGCAAGTGCCTGCATCAATTCTGTCGTTCTCGGGAATGAGTTTGGCTTAGGCTGCCCTAGCTTCACCACCAGAATGTCACTCTCCCACGCCACACCGCGATAGACTCCTCCTGACGCGCGCCCATTTCCAGCCGCAATCCCAAGCACTTCCGTCCCATGTCCGCTCAGATCACGCGTCTGCACCACTTTTCTTGCTTCCATCTCATTTGGGGCGTTGAGCGCTTCATTGATCTGCTCCCTGCTATATTCAGTCCCGATCCGGTAACCCTGCGGTGGATTTCCGGCAACGGTCTGATCCCAGATATTTAGAATTCGAGTCGTCCCATCTGTATTTCGAAAATCAGGGTGAAAGTAATCCACCCCCGAGTCAATCACAGCAACCAGGATTCCTCTGCCACTCAAAGCATTTTCCCCGTACTGGAGCGCATTCATACAAGAGGCTGTTCTTCCCTGATTTACAGAAAAAAACAGCCTCTTTGGTTTTTCGATATATTCTACTTCCAGTTGCCCTGCGAGATATGGGATTAACCGCTCCGGAATGGTCACAATCGCATAGCCGGCATACAGCTGTGCAATCTGAATCTCATCCGTCTCCAGGCGCATCAGATCACCGTGATAGCGCACAATCAGATCCCACATCTGATCCTCCTCATCATATCCCACATTTAACTCCACGGACCGCGCCCTCTCATCCTCCGTTGCATTCAAAGCCAGATTTAACAGATTTTCAATCTTCTGATCCGTCATAGATTTCTTCCATTTTTCTTTTATCTTATTCAGAAATACGAAAAAGTGTCATTGACCTCTGGCATCCCGCACTGAGCTTGCGTCCTTTCTTTCAGGAAATGCAACACGTAAAATAAAAAAACCCCGTATTTACAGGGTTTCCTGAAAGCAGATAACGGGAGTCGAACCCGCCTTTCCAGCTTGGGAAGCTAGCGTTCTACCGATGAACCATATCTGCGTATACAATTAGTATACCACTTTTTTGAGAAGTGTCAATGTGTCTGCAAAATTTTTCTCAGCCTCTTCACCAGCTCTCCTCCTGCAATTCCGATCAATGCACCTGTCACAACTCCGCTCACGATCAGGATTGGCAGATAATAAACTAAATTCTGGGTTTCCAGAACCACCATCGCCACCAGGATCTGTCCCACATTGTGAAAGATCCCCCCGACAATGCTGACACCCACCGCATCAAACCATCCCAGTCTCTTCGCACCAATCATCATCAGCAGGCTGAGTGCTCCCCCGGCGAAGCTATACATCATTGCCGCCATATTTCCAAAAGTGAAGCTTACCAGCAAAATACGCACCGCCGACAACATAAAAGCTTCCTTCTCTCCCCAGCAATAAAGTGCTGCGACCACCACAATATTCGCCAAACCCAGCTTCATTCCCGGCACAGGCAACTGTAAAGGCAGCAATGATTCCAGATAACTGAAAATAAATGCCAGCGCAATCATCATCCCAAAGCTCGTCATTTTTCTTACAGACATTTTATTTCTTGCCATTTCTATTTTTATTCCTCCACTTCACTCTTCTGTGGCATACTGTTTTAGTTTACAATCGCATCCAGCTCACTCTTCTCAGTACCTTCCACCTCAATCACGATTTTGTTAGGCAGACATACGATCATCTCCCCAACCTTGCTGATCGCTTTCTGGTAAACACAGAGCTGATCCGGACAATCCGCTTCTATTATGTTTGCCTTCCCATCACGAATCTGGATCACATTTGTCCCCTCGTGCGTCTCTTCTCCCTGTATGTTTTCTATTTTTATCTCAATCTCTCTCTCCTCACTGAGAGAATATCTCCCTTTTTCTATCCCATCCACAGACACCACAATCTGGCTCCCCGTCTGTCTTCCCATTTTCATCACAGCGCCTGATCCCAGCGCTCCAATCACACAGACTGCTGCCAAAATCAAACTATTTCTTCTCTGTCTCTCCATATTTTCCCCTTATCACCGTTCTCACCAATTCGCACTCTGAACACCAAAACGAAACAATGTGATTATAATTTATTTGACCTCAACATCATTTATTTTTTATTATAAAAAGAAAAGAACCTTTCTGCAAGGTTCTCAACTGAAAAAGATTGATCAATAACGAGCTTCTCCGTCCTCTTACCTGTCATATGTTTCCAGAAAATGGTGCGTCTGTCCATCTTTCTTGTAGGCAATCACGGTATTCAAATTTACGTTCTCGACACTTCTAAAAATATTTGACTCAATATGGGGATTAATCGTTCGGAACCTCTTAATCAGTTCTTTCATCTCCTGACGTTTGGAATTGCTCACCCCTTCTTCATCTACTGTTCGATTTTCGGTGAATCTGCAGGCGCACTGAATAAAATGGAGATCGTTATACCTCGCCCACTCAATGATATCCTCCTCTTTCACCAGATACATCGGTCTGATCAGCTGCATTCCCTCAAAATTTGTGCTGTGCAGCTTTGGCATCATTGTCTGAATCTGCCCTCCATACAGCATTCCCATCAAAATCGTCTCAATCACATCGTCAAAATGATGCCCTAGTGCAATCTTATTGCATCCCAGTTCCTGAGCCTTGCTGTAAAGATAGCCCCTTCTCATTCTCGCACACAGATAACACGGGGAATCCTCGATATTAACCACTGTGTCAAAAATTTCCGACTCAAACATTGTGATCGGAACATTCAAAATCTGTGCATTGTCTATAATCCTCTGTCTATTTTCGGGATTGTATCCCGGATTCATCACCAGAAACACCATCTCAAACGGAAATTTTCCGTGGCGCTGCAATTCCTGCATCATCTTTGCCAAAAGCATGGAGTCTTTGCCCCCGGAAATGCACACTGCAATTTTATCCCCTTCCTGAATCAGCTCATAATCTTGGATACCTCTGATAAATGGTCTCCAAAGCTGCTTTCTAAACTTCTTGATAATATTTCTCTCAATCTCCTGATACCGCTCCACGCCTGTCTTTCTTCCTTTCCAATATCTTTCTTTTGCTCATCTTATCACAAACTCCTCCCCCTGTCCATTCTATCCTCTCTTTCCGGCTCGTCTATATCATCCGACTCAAATTCCAAAGGATCCTGATCTTGGCAGAGCATAAAAGAAGCTGCTGCAAAAAATCAAAAAGATGAAATCTTCCACCCTTCCTTTCTTTTGCAGCAGCCCGTTCCTTTACTTTACGGACACTCTTTCATCTAATAAACGTCCCCTCAAGAGAATCTCACCTTGATATAAGCCTTGATCTCCTCCACACATTTTTCAAATCCCAGCTTACTGCTGTTCAGGCACAAGTCATAATTCTGTGCGTCCAGCCAGTTTCTCCCTGTGTAATACTGATAATAATCGCTGCGGAATTTATCGGTCTTTGCCATAAACTTGAGCATCTCTCGCTCGCTCATCGACGAGCGCTCCAGCGCTCTTTGCAGACAGTAATCTTTTGGTGCATGTACAAACACACTGACCACATTCGGCTTATCTTTCAACACGAAATCTGCACATCTTCCGATAAACACGCATGATTCCTTCTCTGCAAGTTCCCTGATAATCTTTGCCTGATAATTAAAAAGATTATCATTTGACACAAATCCATCGCTCTCCGGCGGGATTACCTTGCCTTTGTAGGCTCCTTTTGCCGCCTTGAACAGATGCATCCCCTTTAGTTTCTCGTCTGCCTGATTAAACAGCATCTCATTAATTCCGCTGTCCTCTGACGCCATACGAAGGATTTCTCTGCTGTAGCACGGAATTCCAAGATCCTCAGCCAGCATCTGACCGATTGTCTTTCCTCCGCTTCCATATTGACGGGCAATTGTGACAATCACTTTTTGTTCTTCCATCATACACCCCTCCTTGTTCTATTTTGTGTAAACTGTAATGCCTACACATTTCAGGAAATTTTTCTGTTTTTTGTCTCTTATCCCCCGATTTTATCTGTTACTCTCCAAGATATGCTTTCTTGATCGCATCGTCGTTCATTAAGTCATTTGCTGACGCACTTTTTACAATATTTCCTGTCTCAAGAACATAGGCGCGATCCGCGATCTCCAATGCCTTCTTCGCATTCTGCTCTACCAGAAGAACCGTAGTACCGCTGGCACTGACTTGCTTGATGATATCAAAAATCTCGTTCACAAAAATTGGGGACAATCCCATCGAAGGCTCATCCATCAGGATAATTTTAGGGTGTGACATCAACGCGCGTCCCATCGCCAGCATCTGCTGTTCGCCGCCGCTGAGGGTTCCCGCAAGCTGTGTTTTTCTTTCTTTCAGTCTCGGGAATCTCTTGTACACCATCTCAAGCGATTTCGCAATCTCATCCTTATCTTTTCTGGTGTAAGCGCCCAGAATCAGATTTTCGTACACCGTCAGTTCTGCGAACACTCTTCTTCCTTCTGGAACATGTGCCATCCCGAGGGTTACAATCTTATGTCCCGGCATCCCTGTGATGTCGGTTCCTTCAAATTCTATCTTTCCAGATTTCGGTTTCAACAGCCCGGTCACCGTGTGCAGGATCGTTGTCTTTCCCGCACCGTTCGCGCCGATCAGTGCAATGACTTCACCTTGATTCACCTCAAAAGAAATCCCCTTGATCGCCTGAATTACGCCGTAATATACCTTTAAATCCGTAACTTTTAACATTGCCATGAGATTCTCCCCCTTACTCGCCCAGATATGCCGTGATTACCTTCGGATCATTCAGAACGACATCCGGTGTTCCATTTGCCAGCTCCGTTCCAAAGTTCAGCACATATAAGTATTCACAGATTCCAGATACCAGCTTCATATCATGCTCAATCAGAAGAATCGTGATGTCAAATTTCTCTCGGATCAGTTCAATCGTCTGCATCAGCTCTGCCGTCTCATTCGGGTTCATCCCCGCAGCAGGTTCATCGAGGAGCAAAAGCTTTGGCTTTGTCGCCAGTGCACGGGCAATCTCCAGCTTTCTCTGTTTTCCATAAGGTAAATTTGAGGCAAGCGTATCTGCATACTTGTCCAAATCAAATACCCTTAAGATTTCCATGGCATTATCATCCATCTCTTTTTCTTTTGCCTTGTACGATCCGACATGTAAAATGCTTTCCGCCAGACTGTATTTTGTCTGATTATGCAGTGCTGCTTTCACGTTATCTTTTACACTCATCTTGTGGAAGAGACGGATATTCTGAAAAGTTCTGGCGATACCCTCTTTACAGATTTCAGACGGTGTTTTTCCAACCATGCTGACTCCGTCGAGCGTGATCGTCCCATCCGTCGGGCGATATACCCCTGTCAAAAGATTAAATGCGGTCGTCTTCCCCGCACCGTTTGGTCCGATCAATCCGACCAGGCTTCCTTTTTCCAGGCTCATGTTCAGATTATCTACTGCACGCAGACCTCCAAAGGAGATTCCAAGATTTTTTACTTCCAATAGTGCCATCTTATTCTCCCTCCTTCTGAAACTTTGCGATCGTCTTCTCATTCTTCTTCTCTATCAATGCCGCATTAAATTTTGAATTTCTAAACAGCATCATTGCGATCAGAACAATTGAATAGATCAGCATACGATAATCTGCGGCGTCTCTCAGCAATTCCGGCAGCGCCGTCAAAATCACAGCTGCAATGATACTTCCCCTGATGCTTCCCATACCGCCGAGAACTACCATGACAAGAATCTCAATCGATGTATTGTAGTCAAAGTTTGCTGGCTTTAAGATACCGATATTATGTGCATACACAACGCCTGCCATGCCGGCAAGAAAAGCTGAGATGACAAATGCCATAATCTTAAACTTGCTCACCGGTATTCCGCATGCCTCAGCCGCAATGTAATTGTCACGGATCGCACAGACTGCACGCCCATGTCTTGAATTGACCAGATTGCTCACCACAATAATTACAATCAGAGTCAAAATATATACCACCGTGAAATGATTATAATTCGTCATTTTTTCGATTCCGGACAGTCCTCTTGCTCCCCCTGTGATTTTCATAGAGTTAACCACAGAACGGATGATCTCCCCAAATCCAAGTGTCACAATGGCGAGATAGTCACCTTTCAACCTCAAAACCGGCACACCGATCAGCAAACCTGCGAGTGCCGCAACGCATCCTCCTACAATCACAGCGAGTGTGAGGGAGATATAAGGCGGTGCATCCAGATTCATCGTGACGAGCGCACCCGCATAAGCTCCGAGAGACATAAATCCTGCATGACCGAGTGTCAACTCTCCTAAAAATCCGACAATCAGGCAGAGTGATACGGCAAGCATTACATTTGTACAGATCGGTGTAATCAAAGATTTCATCTGACGGTTCAAAAGTCCTTGATTCAGGAGAACCATCATCACAGCATAGACCACGATCGCGATCACTGCATTGACTATAAATTTTTTCTTTTTTCCCATCTCTTACACCTACACTTTCTCCATCTTCATCTTGCCAAGAAGTCCAGATGGTTTCACTAACAGTACAATTACCAGAACGCCATATACAATGGCATCTGAAAGCTGTGTGGAAATATAAGCTTTTGACAAACTCTCAATAATTCCCAGAATAATACCTCCAAGCATCGCTCCCGGAATACTTCCGATTCCTCCCAAAACAGCTGCAACGAATGCCTTAATACCTGGCAGTGCTCCTAATGTAGGCATCAGTGTTTCGTATTGAGAGACATACAAAATTCCTGCAACCGCAGCTAAGCCTGATCCGATTGCAAAAGTCAGAGAAATCGTTCCGTTCACACTGATTCCCATCAGCTCCGAAGCCCCTCTGTCCTCGGAGACAGCTCTCATAGCTCTTCCCGCTTTCGTCTTATTGACAAACAGGTTCAGTGCTATCATCGAAATCGTTGTCACCACCAGTGTGACAATCGTGATACCCGAAATGTTCAGACTTCCAATCTTGATTCCCGGGACTTTTACAATCGATGCGAACGGAATCGGTGTCGCTTTAAAAATCAAAAGCGCAAGATTCTGCAAAAGAAAGCTCATACCGATCGCTGTGATCAGCACTGCAAGTGACGGTGCATTTCTCAGAGGTTTGTAAGCAATCTTTTCTGTGATAATTCCCAACAGAGCACAAGTGAGCACTGTCAGAAGAATTGCTACGACCAACGGCAGCTTCAACATCGAGGAATACACATACAGCGAGTATGCGCCTACCATGATAATATCCCCGTGAGCGAAGTTTATCATCTTTGCGATACCGTACACCATCGTGTATCCGATCGCAATCAATGCATAAATGCTTCCTGTACTCAGCCCGTTGATCAACTGTGCTAAAATACTGTTTAATAGGCTCATTTCCTTCCACCTTTCTCAAATTTGTAACTATTCAGTGAAATCGTCACCTTCAGCGAATCATGATCTTATCTATCTGTTTTTCAGTTATCCTGCCACTGTCACAAAAAATGCTGTGTAGAAGGCAGGTGCCCTCCAAAATCTCCCGCAGTAAACGCTTCATGCGATATCTTCATTGTTCAGTCACATTTTATTTTTTCTCCCGCCAGGTTATTTTTATTCTAATATAATTCACTCTTTCTGACAAGAACGAATCGCAAAAAAACTACATTCCTTTTTACCTTTTTCCTAAACGGACATGACGCCTGACGGCGTCACCACCAATCATAAAAGCCCACCGGATTGCTCCGTGCCTGAGGCACTCTCGCAATCCTACCTCGTATTCGCATATCGCCCCGCTCTTTTCAATCGCGTGGCTTTTATGCTCATACGGGTTAGCGTCTCTAGTGTCCGTAGAGCCAGGTGCGCAAGCGACCTGTCTGCCGTCCACTGAGACTGGGCTTTTATAGTAAATGTAGAACTCTGCGGTCGCTGGAGAAGCAAAAACAAGGTCCCGGAAACGTAGCGTGTCACGGGAACTGTTTTTGGCTGATCCCAGCGGTTGAAAATTTTGAAAAAATCGAGAAAATCGGCAAAAAAATCCCACACGATATACCCGAAGGTATAAAGTGTGGGATAGGGGCTTGCTTATCTCATTTTATCATCAATTGGATCAAT
>JALEVQ010000069.1 GCA_022788205.1 Robinsoniella sp.
GTATCTTGGATTCTGCCTCGGGAAGAATGGCAAAGGCATCTACATTCGAGTACATGCAAAGTCATGGAAGAAAGCCAAGGATAAACTTCGGATGCTCACTTCCCGGAGCAGGTGCGGAAGTATAGTGAAAACTATGGAACGCATAAAAGTATATATGCGGGGATGGCTGAACTACTTCAGCATAGCGGACATGAAGAACAACATCGAATCACTGAATGGATGGCTGTACCGCCGTATTCGAATGTGTATTTGGAAGCAGTGGAAACTGCCAAAGACACGCAGACGAAAACTGCTTGGACTCGGACTGCCCGAATGGGCAGCCTGCGAAGCAGCCTACAGCCGCAAGGCTTACTGGCGAATGGCAGGAAATGGTGTGGTTCATAGAGCGCTAACAAAAGAAAGACTGATACACTGGGGCTTTTACGATTTAGCCACAGCATATCAGTCTATGCACGTCAACTATTGAAACCGCCGTGTACCGAACGGTACGCACGGTGGTGTGAGAGGACGGCGGCTAATCACCGCCTCCTACTCTATTATCGGTTTGGGACAGGGGTCTGTTAATGCTACCTGACCCCAATGCTCAGGGCTCTCTGCAAGTCACCGTTAGTTTGGACGCTTACTTCTGTAACAGCACCCGACCTTGCTTTCGGGTTGTATTTCATAATAAACAGTCCAAGGTTCCCTTCAGCGTTTTTATTTGTGCTATCCTTTTATTCGTTAATCTATATGATATGCAACATTAATCACATCGGCGAGAAGATTTTTAAGGATGTGAGCGATTGCCTTGAAAAAGCTGGTTTGATCATGCATGGTGGCTCCATTGTTGAGGCGACAATCATCGTAGCTACGAGTTCAACCAAGAACAAGGAAGGCAAGCGTGATCCTGAGATGCACCAGACGAAAAAGGGAAACCAATGGTATCACGGCATGAAAGTTCATTCTGGAGTGGATGCCGGAAGCGGTTATGTCCATACGATTACAGGAACAGCAGCAAATGTCCATGACATTATTGCGGGAATCAATGACGTGGATGATGTTATGAATGAATGGAACAGCTATGTGGTGGAACAGAGGGCGCATGATCTTGATGAAATCATAGCGGAGGAAAAACTGAAGCCGGAAGATACTCGCAAATTTATGGAAAATGCGTTTCGGGATGGGGAGATAAAAATATCCGGAACAGACATTGACAGGCTCATGCCGCCGATTTCGAGATTTGGTGGTGGTGGGAGAGCTAAGAAGAAACAGGTCGTCATTGATAAGTTAAAGACCTTCTTTGAAAAATACTTTGGTATTGGCGGTCAGGCATCCTTTACCGAGCAGGAAAAGAAGGTGATTATTTATGCTTTTGGCAGACAGCAACCGTTGTCGATGGTAGCAGAACCGAAAATGCCATACGGGGAAAAATCATAGGGAAAAGCTGTACTGCGCCAGGGTGTTCAGAAATAAGAAAAGGATGATCATTGCATTGGGTAATATAATAAATTTTGCAGTGCCGTTGCAGTGCCAATACAGTGCCATTTTTGGTGGCTTTTCAGGTGTGTCAGGGATGAGAAAACATCCGTTTCCCTAAAGCCGGCATCAGGAAGAGGAACTTGTTTATTTCAGGACAAAAGATGCCGCAGCGGTTTCCATGACTGCATCTTTTTTTTAATTATAGTCTTGTTGATTGTGCATACCAGCACCGTCATGGATGTTATTCGCGGTCAAGTGCCTGGAGGAGGTTTACACCTGATCCAGGCACTCTTCTTTTTGTAATGACCGAAGATTACTTCGGCTTAAAATTATCCGAATAAAATGAGAGACCCCCTGGTCCTCATACACCAGGAGGTCTTCCATAGACACCCGCAGGAGCCTGGCCAGGGCAAGCAGGTTGTCCACTGTGGGCAGGCACTCGCCGTGCTGCCATTTGTATATAGCCTGCGGGTACTCAAACCCGAAGTAGGTTTGCAGATCCCGCACGGTCAGTCCGGCCTGACGGCGCTGCCGCTCAATGCAGCGACCGGTCTCTATCAGATTAATGACTGGATATGCAGTTTGCTTGTACATACAACCATCCTCCTCAATTATTATATACCATATCCCGCAACGTACTTCACGGAAAAAAAGTTACGATGGAGACAGGATTTCATTCGGTCTCTTATAGACTATATTACCTCGCTTCCAATCTGGCTGCTCATTTTCATTTGCTGTAATAGTCAACAGCTCAATTCATTGTCCTTTCTCACCATGGTAATAAGCATCCAGAACTCTCTGCTTCCTGCATTCCATCTTATCCATTTTCGTCAATAAATATCTTTGATAGATCGTCTTCCTCATAATCCGGTATCAGTTTGCACAGTCGTTTAAGGGGCATTTTCCGTAACTGCTGATTTCCCGGCTCTGCGCTGTTGAGGCTGCGAAGTCCAATCCAACCCAGTGGATGCCGGGTAAGGATTTTGGCAACGGCGCCCCTGTCAAAACTGTACTCCTCATAGAGCTTCCGGGAAAGGAACGTCAGCCTGTCCGCCAGAGAACACAGCCGTGCAAGCTGGTAGTCATAGTATTTGAACATCGGTATCAGCCCAGGATTTGCCTGACAGATGATGTTAATATCCCGGTCTTCAGACAACAGCAGTTGGATGCAGTCTTGCTTGGAGATCGCCTTCATCTGCGTCAGATGGTGCTGCACAATGTAGTCAGGAGACTTCACCTTGATCCGGTTCCAATTGCCGTCAACTACCACATAGCCTTCCGCGCCGATTCCCTCACCGGCGTCCTGGTTCAGGACAACCGCCGCCTCAATACACTCGTTCAGGCTCTGTATTGGGTATGCCATGGGCTTTCGGATGCCGATGTCCATATCCGTTTCTTCGCCGGTCACATTGCTGCGTGTGCCTATATGGTACAGCATTGTGGAATCATAGGGCACCACCACCTGATTGTCTGGGCTGACCAGCTCGAAGATATAGGTATAATCCCGGTCCAGCGTTTGAAAGGGAATGTCAGCGTAGTTTTCCGCTTTTTGGATCAGAGATAGATAATTGGACGCTTTTATAGACTCCAGTGACGCTTTCTCCGCCCGGATTACACCATTCGTGGAAAACTGCCACTTGCCCAGACGGTGGTCAAACCACAGTTTGATGATGGAGCCGTCAACTTTTTCCTGTACTTTGGCGGTGTTCCAGTCGATGGAGTCTGCATAGCTTTCCGTATAGTTTCCAAACTTCCGGAACGGCCAGCATACAACCTGAAGGCTTTCAGTATCAATGATGATGCCCCGCGCCTCCTGAACCAGAGGATTTGCATAGTCACAGCCAAATCCATAGTTGAAGATCGCGTATTTTTCTTCTTGTTTTACCTTGATCCCGTATTCCTTGGTAAGAATGGTCTGCCAGTTGTCGGGGTTTTGGGCAAGAAAACAACAAATTTGGGAATAATAATTCATAGGACCTCCTTATGTGCGGCTATATCTGCCTGATGGAGCGCCATCAGATCAGACAGAAATTCTGTGCCGAACAATTCCATATCCTTCTGCGTGGGGATTCCATCCTTCCAGCGGTACATGGGGTACATATGGCAGTTGATCAGGCTGGTTTCGTACAGAATATCCCGGAATTTCTGAGGGGAGATTTCTTTTCCGCAGCACATTTCCGTTATGTAGAGATAGGCACCGAAGCTGTCGTGCCCATAATAGTGGGCTTCCTTCGTAATCTCACCTAGGGAATTCTGGTACTGCTTTGTGTAGAGTTTCCCTATATCATGATAGCGTGCTACTTTGTTTACAGCAGGATTACAATGCCTATCCCGACAAAACCGGGCAGTCATCTCTAAATGTGCATCCAACGTCAGCGTATGGTGGGAATTGTCCTGGTGAAAGTCCTTGATCTCATAAAATGGGAATGTATACGGCTCTTCATATGCCACCGGGAGAATCTCGTCCCACCCTTCCCAATAATTGGGGCATTCAAAGTTGCAGAGCATCCGATACATAGCATCGTCAGGAACCCGGGCATTTCCGGTACGCTTCCGATTGCGCTCCATGCACACATCCACCGGGGTCAGAAACAGCAAGCACTTCTTGACGCATGGGAATCTCCGAAAACACTTCAGAAAGGAAATGCGCCGTTTCCGACTGAGATTGGTTGCATCCACAACAACAGACTGCCCTCTTTTCAAGGCTTCTGACGCTCTCCTGCGTACGGTTTCAAAGGTTTTGGCGTGGAGTCTGGCGCGCTGATCGGGGGATAGTACGTCCAATTTAACTCCCGGCATCAGTTCATTGCGGATGTCGTCCGAGGAAAGGACCTCGTATCCCAGCTTTCGATACAGGGTGCTTTTCGTGGACTTTCCGCTGGCGGGAATACCTACAAATATGATCAATTCCATTTGTTGCCTCCAAATGAATGTTAGTATATCTCTGTCCAAAGCTCTCCATGGGCTTGTATGCCATGGGGCATTCATCCAGAGTGTCTGTTCTAACAGAGATGTGTAAATTTAACATGGTGCTCAGAACCGCTTTGACCAGATGCTCCCTTGCTTCCATTTTTTGAATCATAAATTTGCTGACTCGAAGGATTGAATTAACACTATGGTCTGAGTTCATTATAATTAAACTTGAACAAAAATACAATAGAAATACCTATTCTTCATTACAGCTGACTACTCCCACAGGTAAGCCTGTGGGTTTTCGACGCAAAATTATAACTTGCACCGCGAATGGAGTTCTTAGGTCTATAGATAACGGTCAAAATCGGTTGGCGACGGGCGTGTTCCATTTTGCCAAAGTTAAAAGCACCTCTTGTTTTTCTAAGAACATCCGCGATTTTTCCTTTGAACAGCTTGTATCCAAATCCTTTCTGTTTTTAACGAAACGGCAATAATCTCTGGCGATCGAACCCGCATGAGGAAAGTGTGATACGGGGCGGATTCACGGGCGTTCTGTCGTCACAGAGACTCCTATACCCGCAGCATTGATGCCAACATGGCAGGCAATACTGCAAGAAAGCGGTATGTAGTAGACTGAAGTTTGAGGAAACGTGGACTGGACGAGAGAAAGCCAGCGGTCGGCATCTTCCTTTTTTTCAAAAGTCCCAGCAGTTCCAATCTTTAACCGGCTTGTAGGTATCTCAGAAAAACGGGCTGCAAGATCCGTCTTAACTGCCTCAACCATTTTCTTTTCGCTTTGCATCGTTCCCCTCGCTTTTGCATAGAGATCCAGTTTTTCGCCCTGTATCGTGAGGATGGGTTTTATGTTCAGAATATTAGCCATAGCTGCTGCTGAGGATGTAATGCGTCCGCTTTTTTTCAAATACTTTAAGGAACTGACCGTTACATAAATACTTGATTCGTAGGCAGTCGCTTCAAGATATTCTTTTATTTCTTTGGCGGAGCATCCCTGATTGGCAAGTGCCTTCGCATCGAGAACAGATTCCATTAACGTGACAGAAATCCGATGATTGTCGACAACCTGAACTTTGGAGTCATAATCCAGAGCAAATTGCGCCGCATTGTGACAGGAACCGCTTAATCCACTGGACATGGGAATATAGACAATCTCGTCGAAACCAGCATTGAAAATATCATCCCAGAGCGCCATAACATCACCTGGCGATGGCTGGGAAGAAGACACTGCTTTATCAGAACTTATGGATTGATATAATTGTTCATTTGTGATATTGACTCCTTCCAGATAGGTTTGTCCTTCAATAATTACAGGCATTGGCAGCACATAGATGCCAGATTTTCTGCCTTGCTCCACTGTGATTCCGCTGTTTGTATCGGTTACGATTGCTGTTCTCATAAGACTCTCCTTGTCATTGACAAAATCATATAGTTTGGTAAAATAATGTGAAACAACTGTATCATATAAAGGGTGATTCAACAAGAGGCTGATATGAGACAAAAAAGCTTATCTTGTATCAGAAGACGGAAGTGGAGGAAATATGGATAAGCGGAAAGAAGCAAATATGCGTGTGAAAAATAGCATAACGAAAGCATTGTTTCATTTGATGCATGAGAAGAGTTTTTCTGATATTTCAATTTCTGAACTGATCCGGGTTGCCGGTGTTGCAAGAGTATCCTTTTACCGAAATTATGATTCTAAGGAAGATGTGCTGGTGACATTAATAGAAGATGTTTTGGAACAGTTCCGGGATACGATTGACTGGAGTAAGACAGATTACTATACTTATGGAAATATCTACAGAAGCTTTGAGTATCTTGAAAAATACGGGGATTTTGTGCTGGATCTGTATCGATTTGGTTATGCTTCTATATTGTTGGGAAAGCTTAATCAGTTTCATGAGGATATTGCAGGGATTATGCCAAACAATTCTATTGAAAAATATCAATTGTATATGTATATGGGAGCTTTGTTTAATACAGCAATTATGTGGCTTCAAAATGGAACAAAAGAGGATGTAGGGGATATTACCAGAATGTTTTGTGAGATGTGCGGCATTTCCTGTATGGAATAAAGAAGGAAGGTATATGAGATGAAAACAAATGTAAAAAAAGAAGAAAAACTTTTAAATGTAGGTATTTTAGGATGTGGCATCATTAATCAGGCAGCACATCTGATTGGCAGTACAAAGGCGAGAAACATTCATCTGCATGCAATTTGCGATGCATCGGAGGAATTGCGCCATAAAATGGCTGCAATATACGATCCGGAGGCAGTCTACAAAGACTATGGCGCAATGCTTGCAGATCCAAAAGTAGATGCTATAATTATTGGTGTAGGAGATCAGTTCCACATGCCATGTGCAAAGCAGGCGATACTTGCCGGAAAGCATGTGTTCGTTGAAAAACCAATGGGAGTTTCCATTGAAGAATGTCAGGAAGTAAAAAAGCTTGCGGAAGAAAAGGGAGTTTTCCTTCAGGTTGGGCATATGAAACGATATGATGAAGGACTTCAGTATGCAAAGAAATTTAAAGAGGAGAAAATGGGGGAAATCACGACTTATAAAGGATGGTACTGCGACAGCGTTGGAAGATATACCTTGACGGACAATGTGATGCCAGTGTTATATTCATCCGATCAGGCGAGGAAACCTGCGGGAAATCCTAAGGCAATCTTAGACCATTATTATCTTCTCGGGCATGGCAGCCATTTATTTGATACGGCATTCTATTTTATGGGAGACATTGAATCGGTGTCTGCAAGGTATGTGAACAGAGAAAAACTTCATTCCTGGCTGATTGATGTGAATTTTGAAAACGGTGCAATCGGCACACTCGATCTTTCCATTGCGATCGCTCAAAAATGGCATGAAGGGTGTGAGATTTATGGTACAGGCGGAACGGTGTTTGCAAAAACATATAATCCATGGGAGTTCCGCTCCTCAGAAGTGGAGTGTTATGACAGAGCAACCGATATGATTACGATGCCGGCAGCATATGATGGTCAGTTCTATCGCAGGGAGCTGGAAGGATTTGCAGATACGATTCTGAAGGATATGTCATGTACAGGTGCGACCGCAGATGACGGTATCAAAGTAATGAAAGCATTGATTGCAACATATCAATCTGTACATTCGGGTGGAGCCTGGGTGAAGATTGCCGATGTGAAAGGAGAATTGTAATCATGATAGAATTAGGTATTTTTTCAAGAACATACGAGGTATCCGATCTTCGCGAAACTTACGAGCGCATGACAAAACATGGTATTTATCATACGCAGTTTAATCTTTCTAATGTTGGCGTTGCAACGCTGCCTGACTGGATCAGTGATGAGAAGATAGAGGAAATTTTGGAGCTGACGCAGAAATATGGTGTGGCGATTGATGCGATAACGGGAACTTTTAACATGATTGATCCGGATATAGATGCCAGAAAAAAAGGGATTACACAGTTTGAGACGCAGTGCCAGATCGCAAAGGAATTAAAAATTCCGATTGTTACACTCTGCACAGGCTCAAAAAACAGAAAGAGTAAATGGGAGTGGAGCGACGAAAATTTGAAAGAAAGCTCTTGGACGGATCTTTTGAATACAACCGAAATGATTTTAAAATATGCAGAGGAGAATCATGTCGTCCTTGGTGTGGAGACCGAGGTGAGCAATGTGGTGAATACGCCAGAGAAAGCCAGAAAATATTTAGATACCTTTCACAGTGAGAACTTGAAAATTATCATGGATGGTGCAAATCTGTTCCGCCCAGAACAGGTGCCACATATGAAGGAAGTACTGGATGAAGCATTTGGATTGCTTGGAAAAGATATTGTGATTGCGCATGCAAAGGATTTTGCATTTGATGGCGATATGACATTTGTGGCGGCGGGGCAGGGTATCCTGGATTTTCCATATTATATAGAGCTGTTAAAAAAATCCGGTTATCAGGGATCGCTGATTATGCATGGTTTATCTGAAGAACAGGTACCGGAAAGCTGTCGATTCCTGAGAGAGATGTTATGAGGTGAGGTGGGGATAAACGATGGAAAGATTTGAACATAATGGACTTTCGCTTGAATATAAAATACAAGGTCAGGGTGTGCCATTTGTATTTCTTCATGGCATGGGCGGAAGCGTAACACAGATTGATAACATGTATCTTCCTATAGAGGGAGTACAGCTGATCACTCTGAATCAGGAGGGGCATGGCGAAAGCGATGTAGACTGGGAGCATTATGATTTTGATTACTTGGCAGATGATGTGATTGCTCTGCTGGATCAACTTGGAATTGAGAAGGCTTATTTTGGAGGCATCTCGATGGGCGCTGCCGTTTCTCTGAACATTGCTGTGAGATATCCTGAGAGAGTCATGAAACTTTTACTGATTCGCAATGCATGGCTGGATATGCCGATGGCACCGGACAGAAGACAGGCTTACGCAGATATGGGGGATTGCCTGAGAGACAGAGACATTGAGCGATTTTATCAAACTGCCGGATGGCAGATTGTAAAAGAACATTCTGCATATACAAAAGGTGCATTTACGTGCACCTTTTCGGAAGAAACGAACGTAAAAAATTGGCAAAAATATTTCATTCTTCCATCCAAACAGCCAATTCCGAATCGGGAAGTATTAAGTCAACTTACCATGCCAGTGTATATTATTGCAAATCGAAATGATTTTTGTCATCCATTTGAATATGGAGAATTCCTGCATCAAATGATAGCCCATTCTGAATTCTATGAAGTACCGGATAAGGACAAAGACAGTGCGGGACACAAAACTGGGATTAATCAGGTAATACGCAAGATGATTGAAAGATCAGAATCAGATATAAGTGTATGTACGAGCGATTACAGTGGAGGGAAAGTGACCAGCCAGGAGTCCCAGTATGATATCGCAAACAGACGATAGCGAGGCTTTCGTTGGGAGGTCTGGGATGCCTGCTGCCAATGTTTTAGCCCACAGCAGAATGAGAAATTGTATCAGAAAGAATAGTATGATATAATGATGATTCAATATAGGAACCGAGAGTAATATAGCGCTATCATACAAGATATGGTAATGCTTCAGGAAAAGGTGAGCGAGTACATGGAACAGCGCATGAAGAAGAAAGAAGTGAAGAAAAAATTCAAAAAAACGATTTTTGGCGTGATTGCTTTTTGGGTCGTTGTAGAAAGTATGGAACTTATATCTGATTTTTTGTATCCACAGAATGATATTATACGTAACTGGCAATCCTTTTATGCTTTAGAAGAGAATTCTGTGGATATTTTGATTGTTGGGAGCAGTCATGCATATTCTTCTTTTAATCCGGAAATTCTTGGGGAAAATCTCGGACAACAAGCATACGTTCTGGCGAGCAGTTCCCAAAATGTGACGCAGACATACTTTAATGTAAAAGAAGCCATCAAATATCAGAAGCCTGAAATGCTCATTCTTGAGACGTTTGGAATTGACAATAACAATAACTGGCAAGGCGAGAACGAGGAGACTCCGGACAAAAACTGGAAAAAGGAATCCAATATAGACGGGATGAGACTGGGGATTGTAAAGCTGGAAGCGATTGCAGAACAATATCTGCCTGAAAACTGGTGTTATGCGCTGTTTAAAATAGCGAGATGTCATGGAAACTGGAAGGATACACAACTGATTATGAGCAATTATGATTTTTTTAAAAACGGAATTGATCAGTACAGCGGTTTTCGACCAAGCGAGTCTGTGATGTCAGAGGAGACGATGAAGCAGTATGAGGAGATGGCAGAAACACATTCAGAGTACAAAATCTGCGAAGAAAATGAGACATATTATCATAAGCTGGCACAGCTGTGCAGGGAAAATGAGATGAAGCTCTATATGATTATGGCACCTATGTATGATGGCTATATCAAAAAAATAAATTATGAAAGCAGATATCAACAGATCGCTGCACTGGCACAGAGTGAAGGGGTAGAGTATCTGGACTGTAACAAACTGTATGATGAAATTGGATTGGATGCGACAGACTTTGAGGATGCATTCAATTCTTATCACCACTTGAACCGCCAGGGGGCAGATAAGGTCACCACCTATGTGGCGGAGGTGCTGAAAAAATAAGGCGAAAGAATGTAAGATATTTTGGGGTCTTCACATACCGATCATGGAATTGACTCGGAAATAATGGAAGCTTATTATGAGGATAATTGGGATTTACAGGGCAAAGGAGAGAATCATGACATTTAATTCTGTTGAATTTCTAATATTTTTCCCGATCGTAGTATTGATATATTTTATCATTCCGCAGAGAGTGAAATATATCTGGTTGTTGGTGAGCAGCTATTATTTTTACATGAGCTGGAATCCCAAATATGCCATTTTAATTGCATTGTCTACAGTGGTTACCTGGCTCAGCGGAACTTTGATAGGTGTCATTGATAAACGATACACGGCAAAACACAGAGAAGGCAAACGATACAAAAAATGGTGCGTTGCAGGCTGCGCTGTCATGAATCTGGGGATTCTTGCTTTCTTTAAATACTACCATTTTATTTTGAGTAATATAACGGCTGTCCTGGGGAGAGTTGGCATTGAGGTGCAGATTCCGGTATTTGATGTATTGCTTCCTGTGGGAATTTCTTTTTATACTTTTCAGGCGTTGAGTTATACGATTGATGTATATCGGGGAGAAATGGAGCCGGAAAAAAATCTGTTGAAATATGCTCTGTTTGTTTCTTTTTTTCCACAGCTTGTAGCAGGACCGATCGAGAGAAGCAAAAATCTGATCAGACAGATACATGAATCGCATTATTTTGATGGAGAAAGAGTGACAAGAGGTCTCCTTTTGATGATGTGGGGATTTTTTAAAAAACTGGTGATTGCAGACAGGGCTGCGATTCTAGTGACGGAAGTGTATAATAATTATATAAATTATACAGGACTTCAGATTGCAGTTGCGACAGTTGTCTTTGCGGTGCAGATTTACTGTGATTTTTCAGGATATTCAGACATTGCCATAGGAGCTGCACAGGTGATGGGATTTAAACTGATGGACAACTTTGACAGTCCGTATTTTGCAAGGTCCGTCAGCGAATTCTGGCGCAGATGGCATATTTCCCTCACAACATGGTTTCGGGATTATGTTTACATTCCGCTGGGAGGCAATCGTCAGGGCAAATGGAAAAAATATAGAAATATCATAGTGACCTTTGGACTGAGTGGTCTGTGGCATGGAGCGAGCTGGAATTACATAGTTTGGGGATTCCTGAATGGATGTTACCAGGTGATAGGAGATCTCACCCAAAATATGCGCCACAGAATGCAACACTTTTTCAAAATAGATACAGGGTGCTGGAGTTATCGCTTTTTTCAGGGAATCCTTACCTTTCTTTTGGTCGATTTTTCCTGGGTGTTTTTTCGGGCGACGAGCTTGAAAACAGCCCTGCAGATGATTGCTCATGGTATCCGCAATTTTGCTCCGATTTCGATGCTGGATACTTCGAAAATATTTGGAATCAACACGTTAGCATTAGACGAAAAAGACTTTTTTGTGCTGATCATGGCAGTGATCCTACTTGGTATTGTTGATGCGGTAAAGAGAAAAACGAATATACGGACATGGATACTCTCTCAGAATATGTTTTTCAGATATCTTTTATATTATGGCATAATTTTTTCTGTCTTGGTATTTGGAATATACGGTCCGGAGTTTGACGCCTCTACATTTATTTATTTTCAGTTCTAGCATAGTCTCATTCAGAGTTTGGAGTTTCGGGCAGAGACCGTCCGGGTTATTTACTAATAGAGTTGCTGCAAAATAGATGATGATTCATCTGTTTTGCAGCGCTCTATTTTTTACATAAAAAGAATAATTTTTTTAAAATAAAACTTTAAAATCGATAAAAATTATTTTTGACGTGTGGTATAATATCAAAAGCTGCGGAACCTTGACAAGTAAATAGTTGACCTGATCACATTCAGAGAAAGGAAACGAAATATGATGAATCAGTTATCCGTAAAAAATTTCAACGCTTTTGACGGCAAAAAAAATTCTGTCCTTTACTGGAATCTGGAAGAGGATGGCACATTGGTCGTAAAGGGAATGGGCAGAATGCAGGACTACTATAAAAAAGAACGACCATGGGAGAGTGTCTGTGATTCCATAAAGATGGCAGTATTCGAAAAAGGTGTCACAGGGATTGGCGGAGCGGCTTTTAAAAACTGCAGAAATTTAAGAAGCATCCAACTTTCCCGGGATATTGAAATCATTCATTATGGTGCATTTGAAAATTGTTGTTGTCTGGAAAATGTAGAAATTCCCAAAAGGCGGGAGATGGTTCACGTTTATTCTCCGTGCGGAGAAGGTTTTCAGATCATGAAAGGAGAGCAAAGACCTACGAAGCTGTGTTCCAGAGCGAAGGAAAGAAAAATGGAGCGAGTGGAAACTTTGACGGTGGAGCGTGCAGCTTTTCGCAATACACCGTGGGCTGAAAAAACATGGGGAGAGTTTCTGGTGGATGACAATACTCTGGTGGAATATTATGGCAGCAGACAGGAAATCATTATTCCAGAGTATATCGAGGCAATCGGAATGTTTGCATTCAAAGATCTTCCGATCACTTCTGTGGTACTTCCAAAGAATCTGAAAAAAATTGAGTTCGGTGCATTTGAGCATACCCGTATTTCCAAGATCATAATTCCTGAGGCGGTGACATCTGTGCGCAAATTTGCATTTACCGGAATCGAAAATCCATTACATATCACCTTCGAGTGCGACTGGCCGAGACTGGACGAGGAGTTTGTGGATGGAAAAAATGTGTACCTTCAGGCGCATTATGATTCTGAGATACGAAAATATGCATGGGGTCACAGGATCGTTTTCATGGACAGGGAAGAAGCTTCGGAGAAAGCAGAGGAACAGGAAGAGAAAGTTGCAAAAAAGCAGGCTTCTGAAAAAATACGGAAAAGAAGAGAATTTTCACGTCATATGTGGAAGGTAGATTTTGACAGAATCGAAAGATGGGAGGAGTATTGGCTGAGAAAACTGAAGAGCGGATATGTATTTTACAGTATTGGCTTTGATGAAAAATGTGAGAAAGCAGAAGAAGTCGAGATTTTTGCAGGAAGATATTTGCACAAAGATGAAAAGCCTGCAAAAATGACAACACTGTTCGGCGGAGCATACCATATTTTTTATCAGAGGAGGAAGCTGAAGGATTATCCGGGATTGCAGGAACAGACAGAGACAAGCGCAGAGACACAGAATGGTGCAGAGATGGTATCGAGATTAATGTGCTGGAGGAATAAGAGCTGGAAGAGATGGATTCACAGTGAAGAATATACAAAGGCTCACGATGGTCATCATCATGTGTGGTATGTCACCAGATCCAAATATGCAGAAGATCAGATCGGGGAATACAGATTTTTGAAGCTCTGGAAAGAAGGCGGGCTGATCGAAAGAGATCAGAAAGCATTGCAAGAAAGTTCCAAGCCCAAAAGTGAGGAGATGCTAATGGACGAGGAAATTCTGCGCAGAATGAAAATACTGAAGCTCGATGCTTCGGTCAAAAAGGCTTTCAAAAAGAGTGGCGTGATATATAAAGAAAAATCAGGAGTATTGTGTGAACTGGAAAAGAGAGATCAGGAAGATATCCGTTTCTGGGAAGAAATGACAGGATGCAAGGTGTATTATGCGATGGAGAATTTTACAAATTTCGGTCATCTTTTCACCATGCTTTATGTGTCTGAAGATTGTGAGAAATGGAAGGGAGATCGTATAGATCTCAGATGCAGATATGCCATTGCTTATTGTGTGAACCGAACAGATAACATAATGACAGATGTGGGATATGTGAGGCTGGCATCCATCAATAGAATTGTGACCCGAATTGGATAAAAAGTAGTTTTCAGGAAGCTTTAAATTTCCGGCAGGCAGGATGTCTAATCTCGGATTTTCCGAGAAAAAAATGCCTGCCGGATGTAGAGAAACTAAGAAATTTTTGTGTTATAATATGATATGGGGTCAAAAGTCTTTGCCCCCCTGATACCTACGGATTTCTCCGCGTTTCACGCTCACGAAATCCTAAAAACATTCGAAATCCGCTCATTTTTCTACGAAAAATGGCTACTTTCTCATGTTTTGCGGGTCCCAAAGTCATGCTTTTTCATGCAAGCAT
>JALEVQ010000088.1 GCA_022788205.1 Robinsoniella sp.
CCTCCTTATTTAATTTTCATTGTACAAATACAACAACTAAATTTTATACTGTTTTAGAGTTATTGTCAAGTAAATCTGCATACACTTCCCCAAAAGGCAGCTCTTTTGTCATATCTTCTATACCGTCCGTCATCTCATTCCACCTGATTTTTCTCTTCCTCACACACTCTGCGTATGCTCTCAAAAGAAAAACCTCTCCTCATCAAAAATGCATAAAATTTCTGATACTCTTTTTGGTCCGCGTTTCTCACATCAAACCTTTTTTTCTCGATCCATTTTCTGATCTGTCTGCACTCATCGATCGGAGCGATCTCCTCAAAAGCTTTTTCCGTGTTTGCCCGGGAAACTCCTCTCTTCCTGAGTTCCTGTTCTAACTGATGGCGACTCTTTTTTTCACTGAAGCACTCCACGTATTGTCTCGCATAGCGCTCATCATCCACATAGTGATATCCTTTTACATAAGAAATCGCCTGTTCAATAATGTCAGCCGGATACTCCCCTTGACTCAATTTCTGTCGCAGCTCAAACTCCGTCCGATCCATCGTCTTTAAAAGATTCAGGCAGCGCAACTTTGCCCTGCGCAGCACGATCTCCTCCAAAATTTTGCTGTACTGTTCTTCTGAAATCTCAGCGCCCTCCCTGATATGGTAGAGCGCGAGTTCTCTGTTATAAAGGATAAAAGCAAATTCGTGATCAATATAAACCCGTTGTTTTTTACTGTTTACCGGTTCCACCAATGTGATATACATCTGTTTTATTCCTCATCCGAAGAGATATCCATCTCCGATGCAGAAGTCGCATCTGGCTGTGCACCCTGAACCTGTGGATCTCCCTGTCCCTCTTTCTCCCCGGAAGGCACCAAACCATAGTGTTCTCTGACTTTGCGTTCCACCTCATCCATAACCTGCGGATTGTTCTTCAGATACAGCTTTGCATTCTCTCTTCCCTGTCCAATCTTTGCGTTCTGATATGCGTACCATGCTCCACTTTTTACAATAATCCCGAGATTTGCAGCGAGATCAAGCACATCTCCCTCTTTGGAGATTCCTTTTCCGAACATGATATCAAACTCTGCCTCTCTGAAAGGCGGTGCCACCTTATTCTTTACCACTTTGATTCGTGTGCGGCTTCCGATCACCTCGCCTCCCTGTTTCAGCGACTCAATTCTTCTCACATCGAGGCGGATTGAAGAATAGAACTTCAATGCACGACCTCCGGTCGTCGTCTCAGGATTTCCGAACATGATCCCTACTTTCTCACGAAGCTGGTTGATAAATACAACAATACAGTTCGACTTGCTGATTACTCCGGTCAGTTTTCGCAGTGCCTGAGACATCAGACGCGCCTGAAGACCCACATGGCTGTCACCCATATCTCCCTCTATCTCTGCCTTCGGCACAAGGGCAGCAACAGAGTCCACAATGATGATGTCCACCGCGCCGGAGCGTACCATGGTCTCCGTGATCTCGAGAGCCTGCTCTCCATTGTCAGGCTGTGAGATATACAGATTGTCGATGTCCACCCCGATATTTTTTGCATAGACAGGATCCAGTGCGTGTTCTGCGTCGATAAAACCCGCAATTCCTCCTCTTTTCTGCACCTCCGCAACCATGTGCAGTGCCACGGTCGTCTTACCGCTCGACTCAGGACCGTAAATCTCAATCACTCTGCCCTTCGGGACACCGCCAAGCCCCAGTGCCAAATCAAGGCTCAATGATCCGGTTGGAACCGTCTCGACATTCATATTCACACGGGAATCTCCCAATTTCATGACAGACCCCTTTCCAAACTGCTTCTCAATGTGTGCCAACGCCGCGTCGAGCGCCTTTAATTTATCTTCCTGTGCCATAGTCATTCTCCTTTACCCTGAACTAATGTTCGTTTCTAAAACTCATCATAATACAGTTTCTTTGATTTGTCAACCAAAAAAACCAAACATTTTTTCGATTTTTCTTTTACCCTTTTTGTGAAATATGTGGCGATGCGCCGAGACTATCATTGGTGATTTTTCCGATATCCAAGTGAACCAGCTCTCAAAATATGCGAGCTATGAGGTCAGCATATCACATTTTCACCGTTTCGTAAAGCGATTTTTCAAAACATTTTCAGTGACTTTTCAAAGCATTTCCTAGATCCCTGGAAAGAGAAACGCTTTTTCAGCGTTCCTCTTTCTCGGCAATTTCACCTTGTTTTTTATAGATACTGTTTGCCGGAACCACCTGGCGAACGGATGAGAGAGGATAGATATTGGAGTGCGGTCCAATCACAGTTCCTGGATTTAAGATAGAGCCGCATCCCACTTCTACTTCATCTCCGATCATCGCTCCAAATTTTTTCAACCCTGTCTCTATGTGGTTCTCTGCATCTTTCACGACTACCAGCTTTTTGTCCGACTTCACATTGGAAGTAATCGATCCTGCCCCCATGTGTGCCTTATATCCCAGAATCGAATCTCCCACATAATTATAGTGTGGAACCTGAACCTTATTGAACAGCACCACATTTTTCAGCTCTGTCGAATTGCCCACCACTGCTCCTTCTCCGACAATGGCATTTCCGCGGATAAATGCACAGTGACGCACTTCTGCGTTTTTTCCGATAATCGCCGGTCCATGGATATAAGCGGTCGGTGCTACCACTGCTGTCCTCGCAATCCAGACATCCTCACCTTTCTTCTCATACTCCTCCTCACTCAGAGTATTGCCAAGCTGCACAATAAACGCTCCTATTTTCGGCAATACTTCCCATGGATAGACTGCTCCCTCAAACAAATCTTTTGCGATCGTCTCTTCCAATGTATATAAATTTTCAATTTTGCATGTCTCCATCATTTCTTCTTCCTCCTATCTTCACTGCAATCTATTTTTTTAGCGGATATCACCATCCGCCTTGCATCATGCTCACATCAAAGGAACCTCAGTTTTTTCCTTTTTTGTAATATTTTGCCGCATAATCAAAATAAGGTCTTAAAGCTTGCTGGTAATTGTTCTCCATGACATTTTTTGTCTTTACGGTAATAAAATTTTCTAGTTTCTGCATATATTCTTCGGACGTGATGCTTCCCTCAGCTACATAAGTCAGCCCCTTCTCCCAGCTTGCTGTCAATTCCGGGTTAAGAAGGGAGCGAATCGAACAGTTCACCACATCAAAAATCATCTCTCCTAACAGTGTCGGTGTGATGGTCTGTGTCTTTTTGTTCAGATCCATATAATGGTTGTTTACCAATTTTTTCAGAATCTCAGCTCGTGTAGCACTTGTGCCGATCCCACTTCCCTTGATCTGTGCTCTCAGATCCTCATCTTCAATCAGCTGTCCTGCATTTTCCATCGCCAGAATCATAGATCCAGAGCTGTAGCGCTTCGGCGGTTTTGTCTCACCTTCTTTGATCTTGATATCTCTGACCGGCAGCACCATGCCTTTTTTGATTTTCTTCAATGCCTCCATGATCGAATCATCACCCTGAATTTCTTCTGATTCTGACCCGTCTTGCTCTTTTTTTGTCTTGTCTTTACTCTTATCCGCCATCTTGCCTGCCACTTTTAGGTATCCTTCTGACTCCAACACACGCACGTTTGAGAAAAACTTTTCTCCCTGGATTTTTGTGACAACAGCAATCTTTTCGTAGACTGCAGGAGGATAAAAAATGCTTAGGAAACGGCGTACAATCGTCTCGTATACCTTCTGTGTCTGCGCGCTCAGTCCATGGAGTGCGCCCAGCCCCTGACCCGTAGGGATAATCGCATAGTGGTCTGTGATCTGTTTATCGTTGACGTATCTCGTCCTGGAAAGATTTCGATAGCTTGTGTCTGCCAGAATCTCCTGCGCAAACTCTCTTGCGATCTCATAATTTTTCAGCCCGCTGATATTTTTATAGATTTCCTTTGCAACTGCCGTTGAGAGCACTCTGGCATCTGTTCTCGGATAGGTGACAAGCTTTTTCTCATACAGTTCCTGAACCGTCTGAAGTGTCTGATCCGGATTCATCTTAAACATTCTGGAACATTCATTTTGCAGCTCAGCCAGATTAAATAAAAGAGGCGCATTCTTTTTCTCTTTTTTGCGCTCAATCGAATCCACCTCCGCCGTCACTGGCTTTGCCTTTTCCAGCTCCTGCTTTGCCTTCTGTGCATCTTCTTTTTTCTTGAATCCATTCTCTTTATATAATATGGGAGAGCCATAGTATTTTGACCCTTCTACCGCACGAAACTCCCCTTCCAGTTCCTTTCCTCCGATATCCACAGTATCAATGAGGCGATAAAATGCCGTCTTCACAAAGGTGCGTATCTCTCTTTCCCTTCGCACCACCATTCCCAGGACACAGGTCATCACTCTGCCGACCGAGATGACGGTGTAGCGCGTGTGGAGATAATTCGAGATCGCATCGCCATATTTCAGAGAAAGCAGTCTTGAAAAATTGATTCCCATCAGGTAATCTTCCTTTGCCCTCAAATACGCTGCATCTGCCAGATGGTCATATTCCGAGAGATCTTTCGCCTCCCTGATGCCTCTCAAAACTTCCTCTTCCGTCTGAGAATCGATCCAGACCCGCTTTCGCACCTTTCCCTCGACATGCGCCATCTGTTCGACAAGGCGATAAATATATTCTCCCTCTCGCCCGGAGTCCGTGCAGACATAGATCGTCTCCACATCTTTCCGGTTTAATATAGACTTGACGATCTCAAACTGTTTTTTTACCCCCGGAATTACTTCATATAAAAAAGTCTCTGGCAGAAATGGCAGTGTCTCCAGACTCCACTTCTTCATCTTTGGATCATATGCTTCCGGATAACTCATAGTGACCAGATGACCAACGCACCATGTGACGATCACATCATCTGCCTCTTGATATCCGTCCTTGCGAACAAACGGACGCTTCAACGCCTTCGCAAATTCTTGCGCTACACTTGGTTTTTCCGCTATAAATACTGATTTTTTCATAGATTCCTCTCTCACAGAAAATTTTTCTTTTTGAATTTCTGAACACCTCCCCAATAGAAAAGCACTCCCAAAAGTCCCATCACTGTCATAAATAAATACGCTTTGTTTTCTCCCATCAAAATTTTTTGCGGCTGACACAGCGAAAAGATCGTGACATATTGCAGGTAGGACAAAAATCCTCCCAGATTTCCGAGCAAATGCATCACAAAGAATGTCCCCAACACTCCGACTGTGATCCGATAATAGGATTTATTTCCATTCGCCGTGCATGATATGAAAAAGCAAAAACCCCCCAGCATAAAGTGCAGCAAAAACGCTCCCAGATTCATGCGGAGATATCCGACCAGCTCCATATCCTGAGGTACAAAAAAAAGCATTGCTCCAATCCCAACCGCGATCGTTACGACTGTCTGAAACGCAAGGCTCGAGACCAGAAAAACAGCCTGTGTTGCACCCACTCTACTCCTGCTGTTTGGAGTCGAGAGAATCCATACCATCATTCCATCTCTGACCATCTTTACCATCAATCTTCTTGCCGCCACAATCTCAAAAATCATCGGGATTAAAAGGAAGCAAAAACCGTATATGGTATCTATCAAAAACTGATTTAGATTGTCCAGGATTCCCGTCTGAATATCAAGTGCCATACAGAGATAATACACAAAGCTCTGAGGCACTGTCTCGATCTGGTCCCCTTTGACGACATCGTACATTGCCACCATGATCCCCATATAGAGTAGCAAAAACAAGGTCGTCGTCATCACTAATTTCCAGTTATCTTTCCAGTCACGTTTTATCAGAGGAACACTAATCAATCTTTCCACCTCCATAATAATAGACAAAAGCTTCCTCAAGGTCGCGCACCTGCGGCTCGATTCTGTCTACTCGGTACTCCAAAAGCCTCTCAAGAAGCGGTCTCATCTCTCCATCCATCGACACGGTCAACCGTGTCCCCTCTAGATCTGCGACAAAAAACTCTTCCTGCTTTGAAAAGCGAATCGCTTCCCGCTCTGTCTCAAACACAATCACATGAGCTTTTCTCTTTAAATATCTCAGATCTTCTATATCCTTCAGTGCAATGATCTCTCCCGCTTTTAAGAGTGCCACGCGATCACAGACACGCTCCAAATCCTCAAATACATGTGAGGCAATCACGATCGTCTTGCCGCGTTCTTTTTCCTCCAAAAGCAGCTCCATCAGGCGATTCTGAACTATACGGTCTAATTTGCGCATCGGCTGATCCAGAACGTACACCGGCGGATCATACCAGAATGCGCAGACAATAGCAAGCTTTTGTCTGGCCTCCTCTGTCATCATCTCCACTTTCTGATGCAGATTCAGTCCCAGTCGATCTGCCAGAAGGAAGGCACGCTCAAGTCCTTTTTTTCTGCGCATCTCTGCCTGAAACTTTATCATGGTCAGTCCTGTTATATTCTCCGGGAATCGCGAATCCTCCGGCAAATATCCAATAATTTTCTTTATCTCATCTGCCTTTTTCCAGCAATCTCTCCCTGCGATCGCACAGCGCCCGCGCTCCGGTCTTATAAAACCCATCAACATTTTTATCACCGTCGTTTTCCCAGATTCCAGAGGACCTAATAATCCAAACACTTCCCCTTTTTCGATCTGGAATGACACATCATAGATTCCTTTTTCATGACCATAATCTCGTGACATCTTCGAGACTCTTATCAAACTCATTTTCATTCACCGCCCGCCTGTATCTTTATTCTTTATCCTCCACAGCCATCCGCTTCTCCATGTACGCAGATATCCGCCTCTCATCTATCCTTTTCTCCTGATTCCCCGCATTTCCAATGAAGTCTGAAACAGCACCGCGAAAAAAAAGATGCTGCACATACAGATTATAACGAATCCTCCACTGTCTGTGCAACACCCAATTTATTTTGTTTTCCGTTTTTATTTTGGCTGAATATATCCCTTTGCTGTCAGCAGCTCTGCGCAGAGAACAGCACCGCCTGCCGCACCGCGAACTGTATTGTGAGACAATCCTACAAATTTATAATCATAGATGGTATCCTCTCTGAGGCGTCCTATGGAGATACCCATCCCTCTCTCATACTCAACATCGAGCTGTACCTGAGGGCGATTATCCTCTTCCATATAGCGGATGAACTGTTTTGGCGCACTTGGCAGATTCAGTTCCTGAGGAAGTCCTCTGAAATTTACCAGACGGTCAATCAGCTCTTCCTTGGTCGGTTTCTTCTCAAACTTGATGAATACAGCTGCTGTATGACCATTCAGGACCGGCACACGGATACACTGGCAAGAAATCTTTGGTCCCTCTGCTTTCTTGATGACACCGTCTTCTACCTTTCCAAGCACACGCAGTGGCTCCTGCTCACTCTTCTCTTCTTCTCCTCCGATATACGGAATGATGTTCTCCACCATCTCAGGCCAGTCCTTAAAAGTTTTTCCGGCTCCAGAAATTGCCTGATATGTTGTGGCGATGACTTCCTTCGGTCCAAATTCCTTCCAGGCTGCGAGACACGGAGCATAGCTCTGAATCGAACAGTTTGGTTTTACTGCGATAAATCCTCTTGTCGTTCCCAGACGCTTCTTCTGATAAGGAATCACCTCAAAATGTTCCGGGTTGATCTCCGGCACTACCATCGGCACATCCGGCGTCCATCTGTGCGCACTGTTGTTGGAGACAACCGGTGTCTCTGTCTTGGCATATGCCTCCTCAATCGCTTTGATTTCTTCCTTTGACATGTCAACTGCCGAGAAGCAGAAATCAACGCTCGCAGCTACTTTTTCCACCTCGTTTACGTTCATAACCACCAGTTTTTTCACTGCTTCTGGCATCGGAGTGGTCATCTTCCAGCGTCCGCCTACTGCCTCTTCGTATGTTTTTCCCGCGCTTCTTGGGCTTGCAGCTACCGTCACTACTTCAAACCATGGATGATTCTCAAGCAGAGAGATAAAGCGTTGTCCAACCATTCCAGTTGCTCCTAAAATACCCACTCTTAATTTCTGGTCCATTTTCATTCTCCTTACTTACATCGCTGTGTTTTTTCGCTGTCCAGTCATGCCTCTTTTTTCCGCAACTGACCGCATGCCAAAGATTGATTATCAGATTCCCACACAATCCGCTCCTAAAATCAATCTCTGGGACACTGAACAGTTATTTTGTCTTTATGTCGCGTACATTTGTCTTTACTTGAACAATATTATACCAGTTTTTCAAAAAAATCAAGCACTTTTTCATTTTCCTGCAAATATTTCTTTTGAGCCTCAATCACCTGCTCCATAGCCGCCCTTCCTGGGGCTCCAATCGTCACACGTTTTTCCACGCAAGTCTTCAGGCTGATCGCCTCATAAATGTCCTCCTCAAAGACAGGACAGATCTCCTTCCACTCCTCCAAAGACAGCTCATCGAGCGGTATCTTTTTTTCAATACAGCGCAGTACAAGCTGCCCCACAATGCCATGAGCATCGCGGAATGGGACACCGTGGTTTACGAGATAATCTGCTGCATCGGTGGCATTGGTGAAGCCGTGTTTTGCACTGTCTTCCATCACGGTCTTGTTAAATTTTGCCGTCGCAATCATTCCCTGGAACAGCGAGATACATCCTTTCACCGTGTCAATTGCGTCAAAGGTCAGCTCTTTATCTTCCTGCATATCTTTGTTGTACGCAAGAGGGATTCCCTTCATCGTTGTCAGAAGAGACATCAAGGCTCCATACACGCGTCCCGTCTTTCCGCGCACCAGCTCTGCGATATCCGGGTTCTTTTTCTGAGGCATAATGCTGCTGCCAGTGCTGTACGCATCATCCAATTCAATAAACTGATACTCATTGGAATTCCATAAAATCACTTCCTCTGAAAAACGGCTTAAATGCATCATAATTGTCGAGAGCGCTGACAAAAACTCGATCAGATAATCACGGTCTGCGACCGAGTCGATGCTGTTCAAAGTCGGTCCCTCAAATTTTAAAAGCCCTGCCGTATAAGCGCGATCCAGAGGATACGTTGTGCCAGCCAGCGCGCCTGCCCCGAGCGGACAAACATTCATTCTCTGATAAATATCATACAGGCGAGAGCGGTCTCTCTTAAACATCTCAAAGTAGGCTCCGATATGGTGTGCCAGCGTGATTGGCTGAGCCTTCTGCAGATGGGTAAACCCTGGCATATAAGTGTCGAGATTTTCCTCCATAATCTTCAAAAGTGTCTTTAAAAGCTCCTCCAGAAGATGATCCACTGTCACCACTTCTTCTCTTGTATAAAGCTTCATATCCAGCGCCACCTGGTCATTTCTGCTTCGCCCTGTGTGCAGCTTCTTTCCCGCGTCGCCGATGCGGTCAATCAAATTTGCCTCCACAAAGCTGTGGATATCTTCATATTGGTCTGTGATTTTCAATGTTCCATCTTCCACATCGCGCAGGATTCCCTGTAATCCCTCGAGAATCTGATCTCTCTCTTCCTCCGTCAGGATCCCCTGTTTTGCTAACATCTTGACATGTGCCATGCTTCCTAAAATATCCTGTCTGTAAAATTTCTGGTCAAAGGAAATAGAAGCATTAAAATTGTAGACTAACTGATCCGTTTCTTTTGTGAAACGTCCGCCCCATAACTGTGCCATATTGTATTCTCCTTTATCTTTTTGTTTCAGTGACGATATCCTGCCTTTTGGGCTGCGAGAGCGCCATCATCCTCTTGAACTTAATTTTGTAGTGTATCACATTTTCTCTTCTGTGACAATGCTTTCCTTCTGTCTTTTTCGCTCTTCCTGGGAATAGACGCATCCACAGTAATCCTGGCGGTACAGCCCATATTCCCTTGAGAGCACAATCGAGCGCTGATATCCGTTTTTTTTCTTAAAATCAGATGGCAGATGGCGCACTCCGTACTCTCGCTCCAATTTCTCCCCGATCTCGTTGATCTTCGCCGCATTTTTGAGCGGACTGATCGAGAGTGTCGTCGTAAAATAGTCATACCCGCCTGCCTTTGCAAGCTCTGCCGCTCTGCGCATCCGCAGTTCATAGCAGGCAAAACATCGCTCTCCTCCTTCTGGAATCTTCTCCAGTCCTCTGACCGCATGGTAAAATTCCTCCGGATGATATTCCCCCGCCTGAAAAGTCACAGGATATTCTGTTTTCAGTTCACGGATCAACCTCTGCTGTTCCTCCACACGCTTCTCATATTCCTGCACCGGAAAAATATTCGGGTTATAATAAAAAACTGTGATCTTAAAATAAGCAGACAGATACTCTAACACATAGCTGCTGCACGGCGCACAGCAACTGTGCAAAAATAAACTCGGCACATATTCTTCCTTTTTCTGTACCTCCAGCAATCTCTCCAACTCTTTTTGATAATTGCGGTTCATAGCCTTTCTCTCTCTTTCTTCCTCTGAAAAAGTAAACGTTTTTCCTTCCAAAACTTATCTTTCGGCCGCCAAAATGTGACTCCGAAATTTTCCTTCCCGATTTTAACACAAAATATTCTTCTCCACAAGTCATGCCATCTGCTGCCCTGCGTCATCCAGCGCCCTGCACAGAAGACTCCGCAAAGCTACTCTTGTACGCCTCAAATCACATTTTTTTCCTTTTTTCATAAACTATGATATAAATACGCATGGGAGGTATCTGACTTGCAGCCATTGTTAGAAGTTACTCATGTCAACTATTCTTACCACAGCACAAATGGTGAGACACTTGCCCTGTCTGATCTGAATTTTCAGGTTTCCCAGGGGGAATTCGTCGCAATTGTCGGTCCAAGCGGCTGCGGCAATGCAATGTGCCAGTGACGGAAACAATATTTATTCTTTCCAATGGCTGCCATACAGAAAAATCTGAGCTTTCTCCCCATCCCAGACCACTTTATCCAATAACATCTTCAGGTATTCCCGTTTTTTGACAATATTCATGGTCTGAAATGATTTTTCGAAGCTGTCCAATTCGTCCGCAATCAAATCGATCTGACCTCTTTCTGTCTTCACAGATGTTTCTTCTTGTCTGACCGCTGTCTCTTCTGCTTTTAATTTATCACATTCTTGACTTAAACGCCTTACTTCCTCATCTACATATTTGACAAACTCCGCACTTCTCCCCGGCTTTTTGATAGACGAAATCAGGCTTTCTATCTCCTTCTCCTTTTCTTTTATGGTTTGCTGCAAGATATCTTCTCTGCTCCCGGTCTGCTCTTGCTCACTCTGCATTTGCTTCTTTAGTTCCAGAAGCATTTTCTTGACCTCGGAATCCACTCTTGCGTAGCGTAATACCTCCTCACATACCGCCTGATCCAAGTCATTGCCTGGAACATTTTCCATGCTGCATTTTTCACCGTGAGTGATATCCTTGTAAGGACATAGGTAGGAAAATTTCCGTTCTCCTTCCTTCGTCCTCTGTTTTACATTGTAATATTTCGGTCGCATAGCATGTCCACAGGTGCAATATAAAGTACCAGACAACAAGGCAATTTCATTTTTGACTTTGTGATAAGACTCTGATTTCTGACGGTTCGCTTCCAGCAACTTCTGCACCTTTACGAAATCTGCTCCATATATTTCACCCCGATGCTTTCCCCGGGCGATAATCCATTCTTCTGGAGGATTTTCTTTGTTTTTATAGTGAGAAGAGGACGTTTTTGCATATGCAATCAACCCATGTTTTCCATCTGCCTCTTCTTTTTCAAAACAAACCTGACAGCCTAATGTTTCAAAATAATCGTAAGCGTCTTGATCCGCAATACAATATACCGGGTTTGTGAGAATATCCCGAACTGCTGTTATGCTGTATTCCTTACCGCGTTTCGTCAAAATATCATGTTTTTGGAAATACTCCACCACTTTTGTCAGTGACTGCTTTTCGATAAATTCCTGGAAAACAAAATTCACCGTCACCATTTCCTGCCTATTTTCTTCCAGACGATAAGAAGTTCTCATTTTCTCATCAACTTGAACTCTTTCCTCTTTCACAGAAGTAAATCCTAATGGTGTATTTCCCCCAAGCCACCGTCCACTTCTCGCCAGCATCACCATATTGTCCTTGACACGCTCTGCAATCTGCTCACGTTCCATTTGAGCAAAAATACCAGCAATATACAGCATGGTTTTTCCCAGCGGTGTAGAAGTATCAAAATTTTCCTTGATGCTGACAAAAGAAATCTTTAATTCATTCAGTTCTTCCACAAGATTTGCAATATCTATGATATTCCTTCCCATCCTGTCCAGTTTATAACAGACGAGGCAGAGGCAATCGCCTTTTTTGATCTCCCTCATCATTCTCTGAAATTCCGGTCTCTTTGTATTTTTTCCCGAATATCCCTCATCTTCAAACACGCAGATTTCTGCATTGTCAACATCTTTCATATAGCGCTCTATGTATTCCCTGCACATCCGCACCTGATTTTCTATACTTTCTCCGCGCCCTGTCCATTTCGATTTCCTGCTGTAGATAAAGATCCGCATGCCATTCCATCCTTTCCCGAATTTACTTTTTTCTTCCCCCATTCTAATATATGCTGTTATTTTCTTTCCATCACCCTGCAGTGAATGATCGCTTTTCAGAGCACCTTTCTCAGATCACGCCATTGTCTCCTTGATTCTTTGAAATTTGGGACGAAAAAAACACCCATAGATGGATATGGCTGGGTTCTTGAATCTGAACTTCCAGAAATAATCCTACTCAATGCTTTTTACCAGCATAAATAAAGGTTTTTATCGAGAAAAAAACAACTCATTTTCCGACTTATAAAATAACCAATTATATAGTATTTATCAGGAGTTTGGCTGTTTGAGTAGGTAAATTATAGGAAGTTCAGGTTGAAAATCTCAGCTGTAAGCCACCTATGGATGTTTTATTTAAATTTCTCACTGGTTTCCGCCAGCTTTATAATTGTAGACCGGCTTTAGCATGCAGGATATTCAGAGCCTATACTCATAGCCCTAATGAAAGGCCTTCCTGTTTAGGTAATCCCCAGTTAGTACGATAGCCATAGGGTGTTCGTTGTCGGATTTGTCTTTAGCACTTTTCTTGCATCTGCAAGTGTACTTCCCCTATATGAAAACCAGCATTCTGACTTCATAGAGATCAGTTTGCCATACCATTGGAATTCATCGATTTCCTCTGGCAAGTGGAAACAACAGGTTTCAGTTGGTTTCCTGTTGGTGAACCATAGCACTACTTGTACTCGACATTCAAACAGAACAGTCTTAATCCTCATACGAACGTTATGTCTCGATACTCAGTCTCGATCTTCCAACTGACCGACTTGTACCTTTCCGACCATGCTACACTCTCTGTTCACTTTCGATTCCAGATAAGGTCGGTGACATCATCCCAGTTTTCTTGAGATGTCGTGTCCTATTACGCAATGACTACCGCCCATCTTGGGCGCAAAATAAAATGGTTCCCTCCTCCCAGCGTGCCGAGACTCAAAATAGTCTTTTCCTGCCGGATGCTTTGTCGGCAGCGCAGCTCTGATAAATAATTCCCACAAGGTTTGGCAGGATTTTTTCTCCTATTGTCATTGTTAAGCCGATCGTCCCCACCTTTCCGGGATGGACATCCGGCATAACACGGATTTTACAGCCTTTCGATGCTTCATTGTCACAAAGCATTTTAATCTGTGCCACAGCATAGTCATCTATGGCATTCTCCGGATTCTCTGTCGTGAACACGACAGCTGAAGAATAAAGTCCGTTTATTATTGTCATCATTTCGCTACTCTCCCACAGTCATTTGGTTGCGGATATTAAAAAAACACCTCTTCCTGTCTGATCTTACTATATTTTTCTCTCTCTTCTTGCCACAATTTTCTTAGTTCTTCTGTAATTATATTTCCCCGTCCTCTCTTTATCAAATCTTGTTCCCGTTCTTCAACAGATTTTAACGATGCAGGATTAATCGGACTACTCTTACAGCTATTGATAAAAGATTTCAAATTCGGTGCCAAAACGGTCAAAGAACTTCCTGATTCATGATCCTGAAATACAATATACCCCCTGTCAATATCCATCAAAATGATATTTCCAAACGTGTCAAATGCGATAGGCAGATATGTCCCTTCATCTGTTTTCAATATCTTTACATCATTATAACTATATTTCAAGTCTCCAATCCCATAAAATGCCACGACATCCGAGGAAATACCATTCAAACGAAAGCTAGTTTTAGGCGTAATACCTCCATTAAATTTTTCTAAAAACAATGTCAATTCTAATGGAACCGCACATCCTATTTTTGCTTCCAGAACTTTTATGTCAATGATCTCTTTTTCGCTTTTATTCTTGGAAATCAGCATTCTTTCATCTCCTTATACAAACTATGTCCTCCTGAATGTGTAAATTCTTTATGGTATTCCTCTTTAATCAGCTGCATTTCACCGTTTTTTTGGTCATGGTGAAGCTGATATTTTTCCGGAATTTCAGTCAAACCACATTCTTCTTCCAATCTTTCTAGGTATATCTTCTTATCTTCTTGCCTGTCACCTGTAAACATTCCAATATTCATATCTGGAATTATTGGATGTTTTGACTCCGGTGGAAACACTGGATATCCATCAATGTAAGTGACCTCTTTTCCCATGGAATCTCTATACGTCCAAATACTTTGCCCATTTCTTTCCTCGACAGCAACTTTTCCGCCATTTTCAAACCACTTGGAAAGATTCGGCGAATGCAACGGTTTCTCTGCCTTGGTCTCTCTATAACTTTTGCCCAGGGCATTCTTCATCTCATCCAGACTGGAATACATACCTTTTGTATCCTGAATGTTATTGTCTAGCCTTTTCCTCTCACCATTTGTTTCTGTTATCTTTCTATAGAGTTCGTCTATCTTATCAGCTGAAATATCTGTCGATATCCGCATTTTTACTTCTATCTCTTTTTCTTTTTCAAATATATTTTTCTTTTCGATTATCTCACTCTTTATCTCACGCATCTTTGCCTCTATTTTCGTTTAAATCAATATACATTCTCTCCTGACAATTCTACTTTTTCAAACACATGCGGACATTTTCCATGGTTGATTCTCCAACCTTTCCGTAACTTTCATACTATCAGTTTTTTATAACATCTTCCTTTTGTTTCCCAAATATTCCATATAATTCACATAGATAGGTTTATATCTTTCATGAGACAAATAATGTTCATGTACAAGAAAGTACAGTTTACAAGGGACTACACAGGGTAGGTATCTGACGGGAGGGGTGCCGCCAGTCAGATTTTCCATGTGATGTTCAAGCTGTCGCTT
>JALEVQ010000092.1 GCA_022788205.1 Robinsoniella sp.
AAGATGGAAGAGCAAAATGTGCAATATTTCAAGAATATGAGGTATGACAAAAATTGTATGATAATTTTTATCCAAATTTTAATATATACGGGATTTTTCCAATGATCCAGGATGAGATCTTAAGACTTTAAAATCAGACAATATCAGTCGATCTGCAACTTGGATGGAAATACAATCATGTAGTATAACGCAGACAAATTGTGAATAAGAGCAGGAGGAAAGAAGATGGAGAAGAGAACGTATAATTTAGGGAAAATAGTAACATTCATACTTTGCGTGTGGAGTATTTATCTTTTTAGCTTATCGGGCGTGAAAGTGCAAGCGAAAGAGACTGCCTTGACACTCAGCGCGCCAAAGATTGTGTCCGTTGGCGCTCCGGCAGATACGACGACAGCCTTGCGCGTTACATGGCAGCCAGTTGCGAGAGCAGATGGATATATTATTTATCAAAAAACAGGAAACAGTGCTACATGGCAGAGAATAAGAAAGATAATTGGACAGTCAAAAAGCTATTGTTCCAACATTGGGTTAAATCCTGGGACCAAATATACATATAGTGTACAGGCTTTTAGAATCATCAATGGAAAAGCATATTATAGCCAGAAATACGCAAACCCATCATCGGGAGTGACACATTTAAAAGCTCCGACCTTGACATCAGCGTTGCGTATAGATGGACAGCAGGTAAAAATTTCATGGGCTTCCGTGCCGAACGCACAGGAATATCGAATTTATCGGAAAGATACGCAGACGGGATGGCAGCTTGTGGGAAAAGTTCTTGGAGAGAAAACAGATTACTACATAGACAGGACAGCGATGAGTGGTAAACAGTATTATTACACAGTGAAAGCAACCTGCTCATGGGACAACAAGATATATAGCAGTCTATATAATAAAACAGGAATTGCGGTGCGCAATCCAAGCATAAAGCTAAATAAGACAGCAGTGACATTATATTACAATAACTCCAGCAGAAAACAGACAACGTTAGAGGCAACCATAGTGGGAGTCGGTCAACAGGTAAAATGGACTTCCTCTGATACGACAGTGGCAACCGTGTTAAATGGCGTTGTGACAGGAAAAAAAGAGGGAACGGCTGTCATAAAAGCGACCGCAAACGGAGTATCCGCAAGCTGTACCGTAACGGTAAAAGCAGAAAACAATGTAAGTTATCATAAAGTATTAAAATTGTATCAGGAGAAACAATATGCGGAAGCCCAGAGAATCGCAAATATGATGCCGTCCCAGGCAAATGAAGCCTGTGTCAAGAATATGCCAGAGAATATAAAGAAGGTATATTACAATCTGGCTAATGAGTATTATGCAAAATCAGGATATTTTGATGTGACTATGATGTGGGGATATTTTATGACGGACATTAATAATGATGGAGTCGCAGAATTGCTGATAGATTCAGGAATGGGAACATTAAGTCGAACCTTGAAAGTTTATACTTATCAAAATGGGAAAGCCGTAAAAGTGGGAGAGATTGTGAGCGGTAAAAGAGCATTTTTTGCTTTCCAGGGAGCAAATGGATTGATTGTATGGGAACTCGATAATGGCGTGGAAACGATAATAAAAGTGATACTGAGAAATAATACGATTACGTCTACGTATATAGGAGCAAGACCTGGAATGAGCAACAGTACATCCATAAAGCTTCCATACAAAGTAAAATATTATGCAAACAAATTTTCAGGGGGTAAGCAAGAACTGGATTTCAGCGGATTAAGGTGAGGAATCAAAAATATCATGAATATGAGATGAGGGCAAAGTTCATGGAAAGACAGAAGAAGAAAAACATACTGTTTGTGAGCTATAATAAATTTTTATATATGATGCGGTTGTGTATCCTGGCGGTTGGAATCATGATGATTTGTGTTATTTTCATTGACACGAAGGCAGCGGAAGAATCGCGGTATGATGAGAGTGGAAATTATCAGTATGTGATGAATCAAGACAATACCGTGACGATTATACGCTATGTCGGACAGGGAAAGAATGAGCTGAAGATTCCGGAAACGATCGCAGGAAAAAATGTAACAGCGATAGCAGATAGCACATTTGCCAGCAATGAAGAATTGGGAAGTATAACGATTCCAGCTAGCATAATCAGTATAGGAAGACGCGCTTTTTGCGAGATTTTGAATCTAAAAAGAATAAATGTATCTGTGGATAACCCTGTGTATGCAGAGATAGATGGCGTTTTATTTGAAAAGAAAACAAGAAAACTGATGGTATATCCAAGAGCAAAAGCAGGAAGTGATTATACGGTACCGGAAGGGATAGAGAGTATAGATGAAGAGGCTTTTTATAAGAATGAAAATCTAAAAAATATCATAATTCCCGATACCGTAAAAATGATCGGAGCGAGAGCCTTCTATCATTCTCAGGATTTAGAGAGCATCACCCTTCCAGCCGGATTAACGAGTATAGAAGAATATACATTTTATGAATGCGGCAAGTTACAAAATATAGAAATTCCAAGGAATGTCACAAAGATCGGAGATTATGCTTTCAGTAAGTGCGGTTCCTTGTACCAGGTTATGGGAAGTTTTAAAGCAGATATAGGTGAGAAAGCTTTCTCAGAATGTTTTCGCTTGAAATATATAGAATTTTCACCCGGTATTACAACGATTGGTGCAAAGGCTTTTTATTGGTGTTATAGTTTAGAGAATGTGACCATCGGTGAAAGTGTCACAAGTATAGGAGAAAATGCTTTTTCGGCAGCTGTCAGGCAGAGATTTAGGGTGGCAGAAGAAAATACAGTATATGAAGAAAGAGAACGATCTCTGTTTGAAAAAGAAACAAAAACATTACTAGGATATCCTGGAAGCAAAGCAAGTTTTGAATACGCAATACCAGAGGGAACGGAGATTATCGGAAGTTATGCATTTGCAGAAAATCATAGTTTAAAAACGATAAAAATTCCAGATAGTGTGACAACGATAAAACAAGGAGCTTTTGAAGGCTGTACTGAGCTGACAGAACTGGAAATTCCAGAGAGCGTGATAAAAATCGAAACACGAGCTTTTGAAAATTGCGTAAGTTTAAGAAATATAACGTTACCGGATGGAATAACAAGTATAAAATCAGCAACTTTTCACAATTGTCAAGATTTAACCTTGACAATCCCAGACAGCGTGACAGATATACAGCCAGATGCTTTCTCTGACTGTAAAAACCTAAAATTGATCGTAGAGCCGGATTCTTATGCAAAACAGTGGGCGAAAGAGAAAAACTATCAATATGAATATGCAAACACAAATGACTGGTTAACATCAGGTATGACAGAGGAGACGGAAACGGAGGACTGGCTAACGGCAGGCATGACAGAGGAGACAGAAACGGATGACTGGCTGACGGCAGGCATAACGGATGAGACGGACGTTCATGAGTTGTCAAATCCTTTCGATGAGGGGACAGATCCCAGCAAATGGTATTGCTGGGAGAGAGCATATGAAGTGACAGGATTGAAGCTTCCCGGCGGGGAAAGTGAGGCAGGGTGGCTTCAACAGCTGCAGGATGCAGGGTATGAGGTGGGAGAGACACCACAACGAAATTCTATCGCTATATGGGAAAACGACGGGACAGAAGTAGCAGCGGCATTTGTAGAAGAAGTTTCAGGAGACAGCATCGAGATTTCTGAGTCAAACTGGGATGAATCGGGGAAATATGGCGAAGTGAAAACTCTAGAAGTGGATCAAATGAAGAACCGTATGTATGTATGGTGGGATGTCGTTTTGAGAGGATATATTTATCTGGAAAAAGGTGAAAACCAGAGTTCAGATGATAATAATGTGGTGAGAGATACGGATCATCTTTCAATATATGAGCCAAATACGGAGAATAAAACAGCAAAACTGGATGCGCAAGATAGTGAATGGGAATCAGAGAATGTCAAAAGAGCCTGGGCTGAAGAAGCGGAAGCAAGTGAAGACGAGCCTGAAGTATCGCAGGATGAGACGACGAGTATGTATGGATATGTTCTGAAAGTCAATGACATTTTGTATTATATGCGTTTTTTGGAGGAATCTTTAGACGAAACGTCGACAACCACTTTCAAAATTTTGGAAAATGCGGAGTGTGAATTAGTGAAGCGCATGCCAGATGGGACGGAGAGTGTGGTCGATCGGATAGCAGGTGACCAGCAGATCGGGGTTTTGGGAGATCGCATCGTGTATTCGAAAGTGGAAGCAGGTTCCAGCAAGCTTTATGGGCTTGATGCAGAAGGTAACAATCCTGTTGTGCTAGACAGTGGTGTCCTGGCAGGGGCAAATGGAAGGATGATTGCTTACTATAGCCAGAGTGAAGGGGGAGTTTCTGGGTTATATGCCATGAATCAAAATGGGACAAAAGTGCAATTACATAGCAATTATCTGGGGATAAGTGGAAATCTCATTTACACACAGGATAATAATTGGGTTACGTTTGGTCAGACGCACAATGGTCAAATGCAAGTATTCGAAACAAATATGAGCAATGGCAGTGAGCAGCTCATCACGACGATCGAGGAGATTCCGGGTGACGAGGCGACAGCAGGCAGTGTTTTGTCCGAATTTATGATTGACGGAGAATATACTTATTATGATGTGGTTCAGCGTGTGGGAAGCCAGGGGCTGTACGGAAGCGGAAAGATTTTTCGCGTAAAGAGAGGGACAAATCTTCAGGAGCTTCTTGTGAACAATAATGCCACAGCTCAATTTCAGCTTATGAAAGAAGACGAAAAGACCTATTTGCTCTATGGAAAAGAGAGTGGAAATTTTATGGATATTACGGTCATGAATGCAGATACAGAGGAAATTGTTTTCAACAGGCAGCAGATGCTGATGAAGACAGAGATGACAGATTGGAATGAGAGTGGAATTCAGGCTTATATCGACAAAAGTGGAGTGCCGTATACGGTACTGACTACAGAGGAGTTAAAACAGTTTGGATTTGAAGCAGGAAGATCTTATGGAAACAAAATGGCTAGTAAAGTTTCTGTACAGGAGGATGGATTTTATGTATATCTTTGCCGAAGAATCAATACGGAACCCGCAGAATCCCAATTTCCAAATTTTGTGATCGATAGTATTACATTGGTAAAGAAAGATTTCGACAATCAAGTCAGTGTGATTTATAAATCATAGTTAGAAAAGAAGAGCTTCCTGCTGTTATCCCTATGGCAAAAGGTGAAAGACAGATCTAAATAATAAAAAAGATATTGCGAGAGACGGGAGGATGAAAAAAGAAAATGAGGAAGAGAAAAAAGGAAAAAGTGATCGGTCTTTTTGTCATGATATTCTGTATGGCAAGTGGTGTCAGGGCAAAGGAAGTGGAAGATCCAGGAGAAGTGTTTGTCTATCAGATGGAAGCAACCTTTCGAGATACCACGGGGAGTGGAGAGGGAATGTGTGCGGTGCAGGACTTTCAGAGTGGTTTATGGGGGTATGTAGATAAGATGGGAGAGTATGTGATACCCCCTTCGTTTGAGGCGGCGGAAATTTTTTCGGAGGGACTGGCAGCTGTCAAAATAGGAGGAAAATGGGGCTTTATCGACCAGACAGGGAATGTTGTGATCGAGCCTTCCTATGATGAGATTACACCATGCTATGCAGATTCACAGATTGTTGGTTTTGAAAATGGGAAATCTTTGGCGGATGGATTTTATATTGATCATGAGGGAAAATCTATAGGGATATATGCTGAAGACAAGCAAAGGCAGCAGCTTGTGGGAAAAGATAACAGCGAGAAATATGATCTGTTCAAGGATCAAACACAGGGACTGCAGGTGCTCGATACGGCGGGCAATGTTGTGCTGCAGCTAAGTGAAATGAAAGGATATCAGGCGGAAAGCTGCAGAGTGGTTCATATGACAGACCAACATATTTTTGTCAGAAAAAGCATTAACGATATGTCGAGAATGGCAGTTTATGATTATGACGGCAACTGTGTGGTGAGTTATCAGTATCAACATCTGGAGCCATTGCCAGAAGATATGCAGTTTTTGGCGGAGACGCTAGAAGGAAAAATCTGTGTTATGGATTATGATGGCAAGGAGGTCAAGGAACTTGGAATGGGTCACCTGATGGGGCAGATGGGAATTTTATATCCAGATGGATGGATTGGATATCGAAATGATACATCAGGACTCTGGGAATTATGGGACTGCGAGACGTCAGAAAAACAGTATGCTTTGAATACAGACCTGGTAGAGTATGTTGATGTTTATTTGAAAGATAAAATGTTTGCATATGATTTTTCAGAAGTATGGAATTATAATGGAATGCTGCTTGCAAAAATCAATTTGATTGAGGAGCGAAGAATCGGAGGGAAAGGTCAAATACTTTCCGTATATGATCTATTGAAGTATTGCTATAAGAGACAGATGGTGGATGAAGAAAATCCGATTTTTTTGCCGACGAAAACGGGGCAGGGGATTTCTTTTGTAGTTTTGGATAAGAGAAATGAAAGTTTCTCTGGAATGGTGAGGAGTACTACTGTCGGAAAAAGCCTGGACATAGAGAACAAAAAGATCGAGTTTCCGGGAGGATATGTCTGGATCAATGAAAACGGGGATCTTTTGTGTGATGGAAAGGAAACAGAAGAAGAATTTACGAAAGAGGCAGAAGGAAAATTCATCTGGAAAAGAAGAGACTTTCAAACGCATTGCGTGATGGGAAGCTCTGATGGCAGATATCTATTCTATGGAATGAAAAAGGGGAACATTTTGTCGATCTATCGCTATGAATTTTCGAGTGAGGTTACTGTTTGGGTGGGAGATATCCTAAATGGAGAGAAAATTGTTACTTATTATAATGGAAAAGTAGTGGTGCAGACAAGTAATGGTTTGGAGAATTCAGACATTGACACGGTTGCGTTTGAATGGGAGACAGGAAAGACAAAGACATTGAAAAAGCGCTGTCAGTTAGATCAGCAATACCAAAATGATATGATAGGGCAAGATGAGGATGGGGTTCTGACTCTTTACAACATGGATGACGAGTCTGTCACAATGTTAGGATGTGTCTATGGCTGGCGTCTGCAAGATGGGGATCTGTATTATGCAAAAGAAATAGACCGCGATTGGTGTGAGTTTCAGATCGCAAAATATAACTTGGAAACAGGACAGGAGATGATTTTGACGGATCGCTTGTCTGTGGAATCAAAGAGAATCGAGTTTGCTGAGGAATATGCTTATGATCCATCGGAAGGAGAAAAAACGAGAACAGAAATCTGTTACGCTGTGGACGAAAGCGGAAAATTTATCTATCGAACGCAGAAGGATGGTTCCGTTGGAATTATGAGATATCTAGGCAAAGAGACAGAAGTGACGCTTCCGTCTTCAATTTATGGAAAAAAAGTGACCATGATAGGTGAGAAAGCTTTTTTTGGCTGCGATGAGGTAGAAAAAATCATTCTTTCGGACTCGATCGAAACCGTATACAACCGGGCATTTTATGGCTGTAAAAATCTGAGAGAGTTCCAGGTATCTTCCTATCATTCATTTTATAAAACAGTGGATGGGATTTTGTTTGCTAGCAGTCCCACAGCGCTGGTGTGCTATCCACAGGGAAGAACAGAAAAAACATATTCGATACCAGAAGGAACACAGAAAATAAGAGGATTGGCGTTTCAAAACGATGCGGTTGAGACGATTATACTCCCCGAAAGTTTAGATACCATAGGATATCATGCATTTGAAAAAGCGAGAAGTCTGGAGCGTATCGAGGTGAATGAAAGAAACGACAGTTATCTTTCGGAAAAAGGGATACTGTTCACAAAGGATAAGACAGAATTCATTTGCTATCCGCCTGCCAAAGGGGAAGGATCTTATGTGATTCCTGATACGGTGGAGAACATAAGAACGGGAGCATTTTCAAATCTTCGTTATCTGGAAAATATAGATATTTCAGGTGCTGTCTCTGAGATTATGTCTGGAACCTTTCAGGACAGCAGTCTAAAAAATGTGATTTTATCAGCAAAGGTAGAAAAAATAGAACCATTGGCTTTTTCAAAGGTAGAAAATCTTACGGTTGCGAATCGACAATGTAGTATGTCCAATATAGCAGTGCACAATGAATGTATCAAAAGTATTTATGGATATACAAACTCTACGGCAGAAGAATATGCCCAAAAATATGGATGCGAGTTTATCCCAGAGTATGGGAGAGTCCGGGTGGAAGATTTCGAATATGAAATTTCAACGAACAATACAGCACGGATTTCTGAATATCATGGAGAAGAAGCGGTGATTGAAATTCCGGAAGAGATCAACGGAAAAACGGTGACACAGATCTCGACGATGGCATTCCAGGGGTGCTCATTTGTGACACAGATTACGATACCAGAAACTGTTGCAGCGATAGGATCGAGTGCGTTTCGAACATGCAGTTCACTCGAGAAAATCGAGGTTCCGGATAGTGTGACAGAGATGGGATTGAGCGTATTTGAGGACTGTAGTTCTCTGAGAGAAATTGTGATTCCACACGGTATCACAGATATCAGAGAAAAAACATTTTCGGGTTGTACTTCTCTGGAAAAAGTAGTGATGCCAGAATCCTTAAAGACTATGGGAAGAATGGCGTTTGCAGGATGCAGCTCTTTGAGTGAAGTCACAATTCCAAATGGTGTGGCGGAGATTCCAGATATGGCATTCTGGAAATGTGAATCGTTAAGAACGATTACCATTCCGGACACGGTGCAGACAATCGGAGAGATGGCGTTTTTGGGATGCACTTCTTTGGAGTCTGTCGTAGTGCCGCAAAATGTCACAAGCATAGAGGTAAACGCATTTGAGGACGTCAAGAATCTTACCATCTTAAATCCACAGTGCATGATAGAAGATTCTGCGTACACGATCGGAAATGGAGATGGAACAACGATTTATGGGTATGCCGGATCGACAGCACAGTCTTATGCGGAAAAATATCAGAAAACCTTTGTGGCATTAGAATAGAAAGTAGGGGGGATGCAGCAATGTCCAAAATAAAAAAGGTGGGATGCTTTCTAGCTCTGATGAGTTCTATTTGGGGGCTTACAGCAGATGCAGCAGATTTTAAAAGCTACTTCCAAGAAGATGGTAAATTATGTGTGGAGGATAAGTATGTATGGCTGGATGATCAGGGGAATCTTCGTTTTGCGACGAATGCGTCGAGTGAAGGAGAAATCTTACAGGCGAAAGACCAGGAAGATCCAGATCACTCTTTCGTATTGGGATGTTCAGATGGAGAATATCTTTATTATGGCATAAACGAGGAAAATGTGCTCCATATTTATCAGTATGTTTTTTCGAGCAAGGAATCAAGCTGGATTGGCGAAGTGGAAAATGGACATGCCGTGGTTGGGTATTATAATGACCAGGTGATCGTCACCGTACTGGATGAGGATACCGCACAGATCAATACGGCGGCATTGGATATCTGGATGGGAGAGACGCAAATCCTTGTGGAAGGCTATGAACTGACAGGACAGTATCAAGATAATCTGGTGGGATGTCCGAATCAGGAGGAGATCGGCGCATTACCTCTGGAAGTTTATGATATGGCAGGTTCAGAAGAAATGCTTCTTTCGGATGGCGTGTATGGCTGGCGGCTGAAAGATCAGTACGTCTACTATGCTCAGGAGATGGATGCTTCAAAGCTTACCTTTCAGATAGTAAGGCATGATCTGGTGACGGGAGAAGAGATGATTTTTTCTGAACCCATACAGACGACGAAGCCATCCGTAAGAGTGACGGAGCGGTCGGTTTTTTATGAACAAGATGGAAAGGAATGTGAATACCGTTTTTCTTCTTTTTCAGGAGAAGTGACAGAGACAGTGAATTTTGAAACGTACAATATTTGGACGAAGAAGAAAATTCATGCAGGAGAATGGTATGCATGGGAGCAAGACAATAAAATCTGGTATGCTTCGGATCCTTTCCGTGCAGGAGAAGTACTGGTTGGAGGGACAGAAGACGAGGAAACGTATCATTTGTCTGGATTGAATGATGAATTTTTGGTTTATACAGTTAATGTCAAAGATGATATGTATATTTACCGTTATTGTTTTACTACAGGCGAAATAGAACTTTTGCCAGTGATTCGAAATGGAGGCAGTATATGTGGAGCGTATAAAGATCTGCTGATCGTGTCAGTGAATCCACCATATATAGGAGACGGCACGAACAATACAGTTATGTTAAATATGAAGACAAAAGAGGTCAAAGAATTGATCAATGGCACAGCTTTGACAGATCAATACCAGCAGTATATTATAGGACAGCCGCGCGCCTATGAGGCAGCAGCGGTATTGCCCCTTACTGTCTATAATATGGAAACCTTAGAACTGTATGAAATTTCACCGACTGCATACGACGATTATTATAGGGAGGGACAGTATCTCTACTATGCGGAGCAGATACCGGCAAACGATGAAGGCACTTCGGAAGAACGACCTATGTATGAGATAGTAAAATACGATCTCACCGCCGATGAAAAGGAAGTGCTGGCTGGACCGTTCCAGAATAAGGGGGGCGTATATGAGGTAAGGAAAGAAGTCTTTAAGGCGGAAGAAGAAGGGGAACTGTATGCTTATAATTATTACACGGGAGAAAAACAGCTGTGGGAAGAGTATGAAGCGACTGCCAAAGTATTGCCGTTAAAATCGGAGAACGCAATCATAGAACAACCGGAGAGCTTGCTGTGGTGTGATTCTTCAGAAGACAAATTTCATGTCGGAAATGTGTATGTCTGGAAAGACGGAAATAATATTTGGTATGCAGCGGAAGAATCTTTAGAAGGAACGATACTGGTCGGGGATAACGGAGAAGAAGGGAGAATTTATGATTATTACGATATCCTGTGCTTTGACGGCAATTCTCTGTTTTACAGTGAAAGAGGAAGCAATGGATTTTACCAGAATGTGGAGATTTATCGTTACCAGTTTATCGAAGCTGCCTTAGATCAGGTGGCAGAAGTGCCTTATGGGGTGAGTGTGGATGGATATTATAAAGGAATGTTCATAGCGAGAGTGAGTGACCCAACAGATGCGACAGCCTTATATACCATAACCCTGGATATGCAGACTGGAGAAATAAAAAAAGTGACAGACGATATCGCATTCACTGAGCAATATAAAAATTATCTGGTTGGCAGACCAAATACAGGGGCAGTCTCGGCACTGCCGCTTGAAGTCTATGATTTGGAGACGGGGGAGACACAGATACTCTCTGAAAAAGCTTATAGTTTTTATTTGAAAGATCAGTACCTCTATTATTCAGATGAAATGAACATGGCATACGAAAACTATGAAATAAGTTTTGAGTTTCAAGTGATATGCTACGATCTTTTAACCGGAGAAAAGAAAGTTATTTCGGATAAATTAAAGACAAATCAGCCATATGCAGAAGTGACAGATCAATCCGTAATTTATACATGGAGGCAAGACGAAGATCCGTATGCGAAACGTGAGTATTTTTATTCTTCTTTTGAAGAACAGCAGGAGCATTCAGCAGATTTGATAATTTTGGAAGTGGAAGAGGAACAGCCTTCCGGAGAATCAGAGCCTGAAAGTTTTTCAGAAAAAGAAATTCCCAAAGAGACAGATATAGAAGATTCGAAAGAGATCGATATGGAAGAGGAAAAATTTGAATATCGCACCATCGAAGATGGAACGGTGGAGATTGTGCGATACAGAGGGAAAGAAACAATACTTGCTATTCCATCCGTATTAGAGGGGAAAACAGTGTCAAAGATCGGAGGGTGTGCATTTTCGGGATGTAATACCTTAATGAGCATCACCATTCCGGAAAGTGTGACGCAGATAGGAAGAGACGCATTTTCTTATTGCTATTTTCTCGAGGAGATCACGATTCCGAAAAGTGTTTCGCACATCGGAGAACGGGTTTTTGATTCTTGTTATTCCCTCAAAAATATTGATGTGGATGAGAACAATCAAACATATTTGTCAGAGGAAGGGATTTTGTTTGACAAACAAAAGACAAAATTGATCTGTTATCCGGCAGGAAAAGGCGTGGAAGAGGTTCGTTTTTCAGAAGATCAAAAGCAGATTCAGTGGAGATATACCTCAAGAGAAGAAGCGTATATGGTTCCGCAAAGTGTCACAGAGATAGCAGACAGTGCGTTTGCTCATTGTGGATTTTTAAAAACGATTAAGATCTCATCTTCTGTTGTAAGTATCGGCGACCGTGCCTTTTATGCGTGTACAGGTCTTTCTAACATGGTTTTGCCAGAAAGCTTGGAATACATCGGGGCAGAGGCGTTTTCAAATTGTAATGATCTGACAGAAATTTATATTCCCCAAAATGTGAAAGAGATCGGAGGAGGTGCATTCTATGCTTGTAGTTCACTGGAGATTATAGACGTAGATCTGAAAAATAGCATATATCTTTCACACAAAGGTGTACTGTTTAACAAGAAGGAGACAAAAATGCTTCAGTATCCGTCGGGAAAACAGGATGCAGACTATATCATTCCGGAAGGTGTGACCAGCATAGGGAAGAGAGCGATCAGTCAGAATGATTTTCTGGAGACACTTACGATTTCTCAAAGTGTGACAAAGATTGAGGAAGAAGGCATCTACTATTGCCAGAATCTGAGATATTTTAATGTGAATGCAGAAAATGCTGCTTATATAGGTCAGGAAGGCGTACTGTTTGATAAGACGAAAACAAAACTGATCCAGTATCCTTCGGGAAAGAAAGATGAGGTTTATACGATCCCGGAAGGGGTGAATGTTATAAGAAAGAGAGCGTTTAGCTGCAATCGTTTTCTCAAAACATTAATGGTTCCCAAAACAGTAACAGAAATCGAAGAGGAAAGTATCTATGAATGTCCGGATTTGGGGTATATCAGTGTAGATGCCGAAAATGTTGGCTATATTGCAGAAGATGGTGTTTTATTTACAAAAGATAAAGCAAAATTAATTCGTTATCCTGGCAGAAAAGTCCAAAATACTTACCGTGTTCCACAAAGCGTGGTAAGCATAGAGACGGCAGCATTTGAAGGCGCAAAAAATCTTTCAGAAATCGAGATCTCAGAAAATGTTGTAAATATAGGGAAAAAAGCGTTTTTGAATTGCAGCAGTTTAGCGACGGTTGTGATCCCTGAAAATGTCACAAGCATAGGAGCAGCGGCTTTTCCGGAAGTTCGGAATATTACAATTCTAAACAGAAAATGTACGATCGATGACAACAAGGTGGATGGTGAAATCAAGACCATAGGCACCTTCGGATTGGATGTTCATATTTATGGATATGTAGATTCCAGTGCAGAGTCTTTTGCAGAAAAATGGAAAGAAGAAGGGAAAAATTTTATTGCTCTGGAAGAAAAGCCAGAGACAATCCTGGAAACAGCTGCAGAAGGAAATGAACTTTCTATAGAGAGAACTCCGCATGAAATCCAAAATCGTAACGTGTCAGAGGAAGAGCGAGAGAAAATTTATGAGCTATATAAACAGAAAATTATACATTGTACGGACACATTACCGCAAAGATTCATTTGCCAATATTATGCACTCTATGACTTTACGGGAGACGGCATGGAAGAACTGATTGTTAACACGGGGACCTGCTATGCAGATTATACAAATCATGTTTACACTTATAATTATAATAATGGAGAGATTCATTATCTGGGCAGAGTGGGAGGAGGACATCAATTTATGGCATCGGATCCAGAAGGAAACTTTGTTCTTCATACGAGGTATCAAGGGATGGCGCACGCAGAGAAAGTTGTTTTTGATGGGCTATCCTTCCAAATGGAGTCTTTATATGAACCGTGTAAGGCGGAAGAGGCACCTGATTTGGAACTGACTAACCTGGCAATTGCACACCAAAACGATTTTTCTTTGCTGAATCGAACGTTTCTTGAAATATAGCAAGCTTATATTTTTCGTTTAAGCATAGAAAAGGAAAGAAGAGTTTGATTATGAAAAAAAGAGAAAAGAAAAATTTTAAAATATGTGGGATATTTTACTGCGTGATCATGATATGCTTTTTGACTGTTACTCTACTTTGGGGAGAAAAGTATAGTTATGCAAAACAGGAAACGTATTCAGACGGACTGTTTGAATATCTGATCAATGAAGATGGGACGTTGACGATCGTAGGGTATCACGACAGAAACAGGACGACACTTGTCATTCCCGAGAGTATAGCAGGAATGACAGTGACTGCGATAGAGTGTGGTGCGTTTGCCAATGAGGATCTTTTAGTCAGCATTACCATCCCGGATAGTGTACAGAGAATAGAAGATGGTGCTTTTCGCGGCGCCTTCCTTCAAGAGTTTCAAGTATCACAGAGCCATCCGGTATATGAGCAGGTAGATGGAATTTTGTTTGAAAAAACGACAAAACGTTTAGTTGCTTATCCTGCAAAGAAAACAGATGCGGAATACATCATACCAGAGGGGACAACGGAAATTGGGGCGTATGCGTTTTCTTATAACAAGAATCTGACAAATCTTACAATCCCGGATACCGTGACGGAGATTGGAGAAGAGGCATTTTCACATTGTTCCAATCTGAAAACAATGGAGATCCCTCAAAAAGTAAAAGAAATCAAAGCATATACTTTTGCGAGCTGCAATAGTTTGGAACATGTGACAATTCCGGAAGGGACAGAAAGGATCGGGGAGGCAGCATTTCTATATTGTTCTGCTTTAACAGATATGATTCTTCCATTGAGTTTGACTGAAATTGGAGAACGGGCTTTTGATGGAGTGGCAGTGGAAAATATGGAAGTCGCTCCAGGAAATATCGCTTATGAAGAAAAAGACGGTGTATTGTTTGAAAAAGCAACGCAGATGCTTGTGAAATATCCAAGTGGAAGAAAAAAGGAAAGTTATGCAATACCAGAAGATACGATAGGAGTCAAAAAACATGCCTTTTATGAGTGTAGATATCTTGAGACGGTTTATATTCCGCCAAGTGTTTCCGTGATAGAGGAAGAGGCATTTGAAGGGAATGCAGCGCTTAAGATGGACATACCAGAAGAAGGATATGTGCAAAACTGGGCGATATCACACAATGCCCGGATCAAAAATGAGGAAGAAGTGGCTGAGACAGTGCTGAATAACACAGAAAAAGGTTTAGAAAGCGCTTGGAATTTTAAAACATGCAAAAGAGGAGGGGAAGAACTGTATGTAAATGGGCTGCACATATTAATGGATAAAAACAGCACAAATATCTTATATTGGCGTGATGAAGAAAAAGAGAAAAAGCCTGTCAGCATGAAGTGGGGATTTCAGGATACGATAAACAGAGAAACAATATGCTCTGATGGACGATATCTATTCTATGGAGCGGTGTTGAGTGATGTCTATTCAGACGATGAGAAATATCTAAATATCAGTGGAATAGATACACAGGCAGGCGTGTCAGAGAGTTCCTCTCTAAAATTGGATTCCTCGCTGCTTCATATTTCAGGAGGATTTGGTATTACAGGATGTTATGATAATCGGATTATTGTGTTGATCGAAGATTTACAAGAGGATAGAGAGGTAATAAAAACAGTGGCAATTGATTTATTTACTGGATCAAAGACCACATTAATGAAAGATTGTAGCCTGGGAGACCAATATATGCAGTATATGATTGGAATACCATTTTCTTACTATCAAGGAGCTGAACCACTGATCATATATGATATGGACAGAATGGAAAGCTTTGTAATTTGTGAGGAAACATACGGATATTATTTGGATGACCGTTATCTGTATTACGCTGAGGCGACAAAGAAAGGTTACGAAAGTAACATATATGAATTCCAGGTGGTGGAGTATAACTTAGAGAGTGGGGATAAGATGATTTTAGCAGAAGAATTACAGGCAAATGAGCCGGATGTAAAAGAAATGACATCTGAATCAGTTACCGTATTTATGAACAGTTTGAACTGGAAATATGAATTTACGCCTATTAATTAAATAGGAAAGAGAAAATGCCTGTATTCTTTAGTGTGGTAACAATAACCCACTTAAGAATACAGGTTAAAAGTAACCGAGAGATTTTTGTAAAAGATTTGCAGCAAATGGATAAGGAAAAGAAGAAATGAGAGAAGTAAAAAAAAGAACATGGAAGATAAAATGGAATTATATAGCAGCGATTTTTTTGACGCTAAGTCTTTTAACTGCGTGCAGTGGAATAGAAAACGAGCTTTCAGGGAGCTACAGTTTTGAATTGTTAGGAACAACTACCACATATCAATTTTCTAAAAATGAAGTGACAGTAAAAACAAGCCTTGCTGGGATAGTGGCTTCAAAAGATACAGGGACATATAAAATTAATGGAGACACGATTACATTAGAATTTAATGATCCATCTCTAAGTGGGACCTTTTCGTTTGAAAAAAGTCAAAATGAGATAGAGATAGGGGGGATTATATTGGAAAAAGATTAAAGTATCTAAAACAATAGATAGAGAATCTTTGATCTGTGAAAAAAGTTGTAAAGCAGTGCTACAAATAGGAAGGGGGAAATCCTATTGAAAAAATATGTGAGTTGTACAAGTAAGTCAAAAGAAGAGAAAGAAAAAGATGACATATTTCAAAAGATCTCAAAATGCCGAGTAATCTTGTGGATTCTTATGGCAGTATCCTTGTTTATGATATCGCCTAATTCTTTAGCGTATGAGACACGTACTGTCAATTTTAGTAAAAGTTATTCCTTGGGATCAGATCAGGCAACCAATCTTGTGAAGGTAGCGAATGCCCAAGTGGGGCGAACAAAGGCTCAAATGGGCTATACAGAAGCATGGTGTGCAGATTTCGTATATGATTGTGCACGGCTAGCAGGAATTTCTGAAAAAGTAATCCCATATAACTATCAGCAGGGAGCATATGTGCCAAGCCTTTATAGTTACATGATAAACAACTGCGGAGCGAAAGTTGTTTCAAGTCCTAGAGCAGGTGATATTGCATTTTACAAATGTTCTTCATGCGGATGGGTTCATGTAGCGATTGTGGCTGATAGTAGTGGAGTGACCATAGAAGGAAATTACACACTTACTGGCAACAATTATTCTCAAGTCGTAAAAAATACCTGGAATCAATATTATGATCAGTATGGACATGCGGCATCAAAAGTGTATGTGAGACCGAATTACTCCGCAGTTCCATCTGACACGACTCCACCAGTAGTAAAAAATATATATGTAGAAAACTGGAATGTCGGCTCACTGGGATTTGTTGTGGTATGCGATGCGACAGACAATGTAGGAATTGCAACAATTGGATTTGATGTTTGGACGGAGCAAAATGGTCGAGATGATGTAAAATGGTTCTCAGCAACGATAGATCCTGTCAACCATGGGTTCTGTTTTATTGAACTTTCAAGATTTGGATATCAGCTTACAAAGTATGTGATACGTGCATATGTTACAGATAAGGCAGGAAATTGTGTTGCATCTAAAGATATCACTTTAAATCTTCAAAGTGCAAGTTTACCATCTATAAATCAACAAACCATCAGCAATGGAACATATACACTGAAACATGGGTCTACTTATATGAATGTGAGTGGATCAGGATCTACGAATGGAACCCCTGTTGTAAATAACGGATTTAATGGAACCTCTGCGCAAAAGATGCGTTTTGAATATCAAGGTAACGGCAACTATCTCATCTACCCGGAATGTGCGAATGGAAAGGTGCTTGATGTATATCGGGGAAGTAGTCTGACGGATCCAATTGATCAGGGAGATTATATTGATATCTATACAGCAAATGATTCACCAGCGCAGCTTTTCAAGGTAGTACCTATGGGAAACGGTACATATGTTTTGGAACTTGCCTCAAAACCAGGATATGCAATCGGAGGAAAGCATAATTATCATGGATCCAAGCTGTATCTTCAGAAATATACGTCTTTATCGAAGTGCTGTCAGTGGACAATCTGTAATACAAGTGGAACACCGGTAAGTGCATGTGTTCATAAATACACGAGCAAAATTACGAAAGCGGCAACGTGTACAACGGATGGAGTCAGAACCTATACATGTTCTCTCTGTGGAAAGTCTTATACAGAGACGATTAAAAAGACAGGGCACAACTATACGTCTACCGTTACGAAAGCGGCAACGTGTACAACAGACGGTGTGAGGACATATACGTGCAGTCGGTGCAAAGGCACTTACACGGAAACGATCCCAAAGACCGGGCATAATTATACGACAAAGGTAGTCGCTCCAACCTACGAGGCAGAGGGGTATACATTACATAGTTGTACAAAATGTAGTTATTCGTACAAGGATACCTACAGAGCGAAGCTGACTGTTCCTGGTATCACAAATTTCCGCATAATCGGAAGAAATGCGAGTGCCCTGAGATTAGGATGGGATCAGAATGTACAGGCAACGGGATATATCGTATATCAGGCAAAGGATGGTAAATGGGTAAGAATTGCTACTGTAAAAGGTACTGAATATAGAGTTTCGGGTCTGGGAGCAGGAACAGAGTATCGTTTTGCGATTAAAGCGTATAAAACGGTGAATGGCAAAAATTACTACAGTGCAGTTGCTACCCTAACAGACGGTACAAATCCATTGGCACCAAGACCGATAGTGACAGCAACATCGAGAACAGCAATTCAGCTTTCCTGGGCAAAAGTACCGAGTGCGACAGGATATATCTTATATCAGTATAAGGGTGGAAAATGGACAAGAATCAGAACGCTTTCAGGTAATACTTTCACTGTCGCAAATCTGAATCCGGGGACGACATATCAGTTTCTGGTGAGATCTTATAAGACATTATCAGGAAAAAATTACTACAGTGTGAACTCAAATGTAGCGAATGGTACAACAAAGTACTGATTTCCAGATAATTTGTCAATTGTTATTTTTATGAAAGACAACAATGATGCGTTTCAGATGTTATAGGAAAGTTTAAATTTAAAAAATGAGCACTGCTTTACAACTTTTTTGACAGATTAAAAATTTTTAGTGATATTTAAACCTGAATTATTCATGAACATATGAAAATGCTCGGTACTACAAAACCTTGAACCAGTTCGCTTGAAATCAATCGAGTTATCCACAAAAATGGGTAGACTATCCCCTTCAAATCCG
>JALEVQ010000111.1 GCA_022788205.1 Robinsoniella sp.
TTTTTCTCACTTTATTTATCTTTGCTAAAAATTTTAAATTTTGTTAAGATAAACTCATCAAAATCACGAACGATAGGAGGAATCTGTATGAATCTGTCTAAAAAATTAGGGGTATCTTTCCTCTGCTTTTCTATGGCGACACTGGCTGGCGGCGCTGTTGCCTCTGCGGCTGTTGACGTAAACGATGCTTCCGAGGAGAGTCTCAGCGGAGAATATGGAAAAGCTTATGAAGCCGCTGGATATGAAGTGACTTTTTATTATCACGATGAAGATCCTGCAATCGAAAAGGTAGAACTGTTCAGCCAGAGCGGTTTCCAGTTTTTTAAAACGCTTGAGGTCGGCAATTATATTATTACCGGGGTCAATCAGGCAAACATCTACAGTGCATATGAATATGAAGAAGGTATGTATCCTTGCGCCGGAGCAACATGTTATTACGAGATGACAAAGGGCGAAGATGGAACCTACTCTGTGACACTTCCTCTTCCTGCCACCCAATATCTGTATAAGTACAAAATCACTTATGCTGAATCCGACGGGCGCGGTGAAGTAGAAATTCAGGACCCGGACAATCCTGCCGAGAGCAACGGCGATTCCAACTCAGGATGGAGTCAGATCTATGTCGGCGATGCAGATCATGCCCTGAAAGGAATGGAGTATATCTACCCGAGAGAAGATGGAAAAACAGGAACCGTCACTTACGCAGAATATGAGGCACTCGATGGCACAATCCAGCCTCTTGGCATTTATCTGCCATACGACTATGATTCCAGCAAAACCTACAAAACCGTCTATATGAGCCATGGTGCCGGCGGAAATGAGACGGAATGGCTCAGCATCGGTTCTGTTCCGAATATCATGGATAATCTATATGCTGACGGCGAAATCGAAGACACCATCGTTGTGACGATGGACAATCTGATCTGGTACATCCCAGATGTTCCTTTTATCTCGGCATGGGATTGGGAGAAATTAAATGAGAATCTGTTAGAGTGCATTATTCCATATATTGAAGAAAATTACAGCGTATCTTCCGATCCAGATGACCGTGCTTTCTGCGGTCTATCTATGGGATCCATCGGTGCATCCGCGATCGTACAGCAATGGCCGGATTCTTTTGGCTACTATGGCTGCTTCTCCGCTGCCAACAACGGCATCGACGTGAGTACCTGGGATGTAGAGGCAATGAAAGAGAAAACGATCTTTGTCTCAGCCGGTATGCTGGATATGGCTCTCATGAATGGCAACTATGATAACCCTGAGAAAGACAATACCAGCCGCAACTTCTCAGAACACCTGACCGAGGCAGAAATTCCACACACCTTCACCACCTTCCCTGGCATGCATGACTGGAATGTGTGGGTGGCATCCTTCACCTGCTTTGCAAAGGAGATTCTGTGGCAATAAACGCCAACAAAAAATCCACAATATCATATCATTAAAACTGTTATAAAAACAGAGCGGTCACAAAAGCAGCATCTTCTGCTTTTGCAACCGCTCCGTTTTTTCTACACTGCCGCATCCACCATCTTCACGATGAATAGGCAATCTCCCGCCTTGATTTCCTCTGTCTCCAGCCCACTCATCTCCTGAATGTTCTCGATCGTCGTGTCATACTTCTTGGCAATCTCCCACAGCGTATCCCCCGGCTGAACCACATACCCTGTCATGCTCGGGAGTTCCTGAATCCGTTTCCAATCCAGCTCCTTCTCCTCTATCTCCTGAATACATGCGATCGGATCTTCACGCACCACAAAAGCGCTCAGGCTGACATTCGCCTTCATCTCAATCTCCTCGCTGTCGAGCATCGATACCGACAATTGTTCCAGATCACCGTGGAGTGAATATTTACAGGATCCATCCATCCCTTCCGCCTCAATCTTCTGCTGGAACGGCACAACCCCGTGAAGCACCGCAAACGGCTTTGCGTCGTCCGCTGTGATGTACAAGATCGAGACAGCAACTACTCCTTCCACTTTGAGTCCTTCCTGTGTCACCATAATCTCATCAATCTTGACATCTCCTCTGCTGTGGCAGATCTGGAGAATTCTCGGCTGACTGCTCTCCATCTTGACATTGCTCACTGCCTTGCAGCTTGCAATATTTTTCATCAGAAGACTCTCGCACATCTCCTCCTGTATCACCGGCAGAAGCTGTCTTCCCGGAGTATGTACGTCCTCCAGAATCTGGACATTTTCCTCCTCATATAATTTGATGTCGAGATCAAGCACGATATCTGCCTGCACCGTGCGGTCCTCACCGTCTGAATCCGCGCGAATCTCCAGGCCGTATTTTCCCAGTGTCACCTCCACGTCAGGCAGAAGGCTTTGCAGACATTCGCTGCAGTCTAGCTGTTCCTGGAACGGCTGCGTCACCTCGATCCACTGTTCTGTGCTGTTTTCCCCTTCCGGTTCATACAGGAAAAAAATCTGAATTTCCCCCCGCGCCTCGATCTTTCCGTCGAGCAGACGTACCTGCACACCGCGGATCTGGACATCATTCCACAGGATCTCCTGAATGTTCGGTTTATTAGAGGGGAGCGTGATTTCCTTTTTCACTCTCAGGATGTCCTTCTTCTGGCTCCTCATCTGAAGCAGTCTCACCTGCTTCATCTTCATGCTGATCTTCTCTGCGGATGGAATCCCTGTCGCTGCCATCACCTCACGGTTCTCCTCCACACATGCGGAAAGTGTCAATACGGCTTTTCCGCTCAATTTTCTAGAATTAATCACACTGACATTGAGATCCTCAACGTTCCATTTCAGGCGAACATTGTCCTTGCTCTCCGCACCTTCCAGCCGAATCGTCTCCTCAAATGGAACTGCCGTCTCCATGTGGCTGACTAATCGCTCTTTCCGTTCAGCGATATACAGAACCTGAATCGACAGCACGCCTCTCACTGTGACCTGCCCTGTCCCCACCTTGACATCATCCATCCTGACTTCACCGGAAGATTCCACAATCGTTCCCACATCCGGCTTACTGTCCGGCACATTAAAATCCTCTTCCAGGCTGAGCTGGCTGACACCACGGCATTTCAGACGGTTCATGTGAATCTTTTTCTTCAATAATTCCATTCAAAATCCCTCTCTTTTCTTTTTTGCCCTCTTTCGTCTCGCCCGCTCTCTTCTCTGCGTACCTCTTCTCTCTTTCGTATCTCTCACAAGAATACCATATTGCCATTCGACATTTTACTGATATCTCCTCACGAGAAACTTACTTTCTTATCTGTCTGTTCAATTTTTAGCACGATAAACGGATACGACTCACTCTTTTTTAGGTCTTTCTTCTGCGCCGGTCCGATCAGCGTTGTATTGACATAGATCGTATCGTCCAACATGGAACATTCATCCACCGTGATACTGTATCCCCCTGTCTCCTGCTTTCCATATCCTCTCACGATATACAGATATCCATCCGTCTCATAAGTCAGCCTGCACTCATTGATCTTCTGACTCTCAATCAACTCCGCCAGCTCCTCCGGCAGATTTTCCGCCGCCACAACGGTATATTCCAAAGCCGTTCTCGCAAGTTCTCCATCTTTCCTGGAACATCCCCCAAGAATGGTGCAAATCAGAAGCAACCATACCCATTTTTTCAACTGCATACCATCCCGTATTCTTTATACTATTCGTATTCTCCCCACGTTTTTTTTATGACAACAGAATCCACCAAGGAAAGATACTGGCTTCGCAGCCGGTCTGCCATCTCTCTTTTCGGAAACTGATACCTTCCCATAGAAGCAACCGGCATAATCCCTACAAGAGAATTCGTCACAAAACATTCCTCAAACCCTGGCACTTGTTCCGGCATAATCACAGTCTCTTCCACTTCTGCCTGCGAAATCACATACCGCCGCATCACTCCCGGCAAAAGTCCGCATTCTTTTTTAGGAGTATACAGCTTCCCGTTCTTTCCAAAAAAGATATTCGTTGTCGTCCCCTCACAGATCTTTCCTCCCGTATTTAAAAACAAGAATTCATCCAGCCCAAGTGCTGTAGCCTTCCTTTTCTCCAGAATACAATCCCCGTAATTCATCGTCTTGTGATATACAAGCGGCGATGTCTCATTTCTGCGCACCTGGCTGAACTCCACGCGAAATCCTTTTTGATATTGTTCCTCCGTATAATGATTTTCTCTCACCAGAAAAACCAGATTCTCCTTCGAGGCAATGACCTTCAGCGCCCCATGCCCGATCTTCTCTTTTTGAATCTTCTCCTGCACCATCTCTTCCGTGACATTCCATGAAAATCCAAAAAACTTCATCGCCTCTCTCAGTCTCTCCAGATGCCATTCTAAAAAAATCGGACATTCCTTCTCGACTGCAATCGTCTCAAACGCTCCCAGACCAAACTGGTATCCTTCATCCAACAAAATTTCCATCTATCTCATCGCCTCCAACACTGCCTTTGCCTTCTGCAGTGTCTCCTCATACTCAAACTCCAGTTCTGACTCATATGTGATTCCTCCGCCCACACCGAGGTAATACGCATCTCCATAGTGAAGTGCTGTGCGGATCACAATATTAAAATCACAATTTCCATCCAGCGTCAAATAACCGATGGAGCCTGTGTAGATATTTCTGCGCCCATGTTCCAGCTCATCGATAATCTCCATGGCGCGCAGCTTCGGAGCCCCTGTGATGGACCCTCCTGGGAAAGCCGCCTCAATCAGATCCATCGCGTTGCAGTCGTCTCTCAGCTCGCCGACCACATTTGACACCAGATGGAATACCGTCGCGTACGTCTCCACCGTAAACATCTCCGTCACTTTCACACTTCCCGGCTTGCACACATGGTTTAGATCATTCCGCTCCAGATCCACAATCATCAACAGCTCACTCTTATCCTTCTCTGAGTTTTCCAGCTCTGTGCGCATCGCCAGATCTTCCTCTGCAGTGCTCCCCCGCTTTCTTGTCCCCTTGATCGGGCGTGTCTCTACATGTCGATCTTTCATCTGCAGGAATCGCTCAGGAGAAGCACACACAATCTCAAAATCTCCGTAGTTGAGATATCCTCCGAACGGAGATGGATTGATGGTGCGCAGTTTTTTGAACACCTCATACGGCTCTTTTTTGCTCTTCACTTTCAGGTGCTGCGTCATATTTGCGATATAGATATCTCCCTCAACAATATAGTGGATCATATCATCCACCGCCTTCATATACTCCTCTTTCTCGAAGTTCGGAAAAACCTCAACCTCATAGTCAGTCGTCAAATCCGGAACCGACCGTTTGGCTCTCCCCGCACAAATCTTTGCTTCCAGCTCCGCGACACTTTCTTCCGCTCTGCGCCTCTGACCGTTTGCCACAATCCACAGCTCCCGCGTCTCGAGATCCTCTATCAGAAATTCGTCATAGAAATTTAAGATACAGTCAGGGATTTCGACCTCCTTTTCATCTTTTGCTCTGACCTTCTCTTTCTCTCTTCCATAATCATAGGAAAAATATCCGATCGCCCCCGACACCATCGGCAGCTCCGTGTCGTTTTTATCAATATGTTCTGCAAGATATCTCTTCACATACGACTCAAACGACTCGCTCTGCGCCACTCCATTGACCGTCAGTCCCTCCCTCTTTTTCGCCAGCTTCAGATAGGGATTCCGACCTAAAATCGAATACTGTCCCATCTCATTTTTCAGAGAAGAGTCCAAAAATACCGTGTCCTTCTCCGCCGCAAACACATCGTAGACATCCGAGATCGGCACATATTTTTCTAATCTTTTTATCACTCTCATTTGTCTTCCCCCTGGCGCTCATTCCACCATTCTTCGCACAGTTCATTAAAATTATCAAGCATCTCATGACCATATTCCGTCAACACCGCCTCGGGGTGAAACTGGATCCCATAGACCGGCGCATCCGTTCTTGAAATCGCCATGATCGCTCCGTCCTCTGACCTCGCATCAATCTGAAGATTCTTTGGCAAATCTTCCTCGCGCACCACCAGCGAATGATACCTCGTCACTCCAAATCCATCCGGCAAATTTCGGAACATCCGCAGACCACGGTGATGAACAGGGGTCACTTTTCCGTGCATCGGTCTTTTTCCCTTCACGACCGCCGCACCGTTTGCATAGCCAATCACCTGATGTCCCAGACAGACACCTAAAATTGGAATTCGATTTGAAAACGTCTGAACAATTTTGATAGACTCTCCGGCACTCTCTGGTGCCTTCGGTCCCGGTGAAATGATAATTCCTTTCGGACTGAGCGCCTCAATCTCCCCCATGGAAAGCTCATCGTTGCGCTTCACTAAGATTTCCTGACCAAGCTCTTCAAAGTACGCCGCCAGGTTATAGACAAAAGAATCATAATTATCGATCATCAAGTACATATACGGTTTCTCCCCTCTCTCCATATTTTTCGGCGGATGTGCCCCATGGCAAACGTCCGCAAAAATTGATTTCTGTAATCATATTCCTACGAATCGTTCATCCCGAAGAGATTTCAGGGCCGTAATTGTAGTTATTTTCTTCTCTATTATAAACATTTTTGTCAGATTCCACAATATTTTTTTACTTTTTTCTACATGGAACGATTGCTTTCGTCTATACTATTCGGTATAATGAGAACAGTACTGAACATAAGCAAAATACGAAAAAAGGAGACTTTATTTATCATGACAACACTTATGACAGAACAAACAGAAAAGGAGAAGAAAAATCCAAGAGTGTCCGGTATCCTTGTGCATCCGACCTCTTTTCCTTCCCCTTACGGAATCGGCGACCTCGGAAAGGGTGCCTATGAATTTATCGACTTTTTGGAAGAAAGTGGCCAGCACCTGTGGCAGGTTTTGCCTCTGGGACCGACTGGTTTCGGCGATTCTCCTTATCAGGGCTTTTCCGCTTTCGCCGGTCAGCCGCTTGTCATCAGCATCGATAACCTGATCGAGCTGAATCTTCTGACGAAGGAAGATCTCGCAGATATGCCCAAATGGGATCCGCGTAAGGTAGAATACGGAAAAGTGATCACCTTCAAGACAGCGCTGTACCACAAAGCGTACCACGCTTTCCGCCATACTCCAAACAAAATGCTTCTGGAAGAATTTGACGCATTCCTCCTCGACAATGCTTCCTGGCTTGATGATTACTGTCTGTTCATGGCGTCAAAAGACGCCCATGAAGGCAAGTGCTGGATTGAGTGGGACGACGAACTGACCGATCCTACCCCGGAAGACAAACAGCTGTGGACATTGAAACTAAAAGATGAGATTCGCTATTATCAGTTTATCCAGTTTATTTTCTATCGCCAGTGGACAAAATTAAAAGAATACGCCAACGAAAAAGAGATCAAGATTATCGGTGATATCCCGATCTTTGTCGCATATGACAGTGCCGATGTCTGGGCAAATAAAAAGCTGTTCAAGCTGGACTCCAAAGGCTACCCGACCTCCGTTGCCGGTGTTCCGCCAGACTATTTCAGTGCTACCGGACAGCTCTGGGGCAATCCTCTGTATGACTGGGATTATCACAAAAAAACCGGCTATGAATGGTGGATCGCTCGCATCAAACAGCAGATGGCTCTTGTCGACTATCTGAGAATCGATCATTTCCGCGGCTTTGAAGCTTACTGGCAGGTTCCTGCCGGCGAAGAGACTGCCGTGAACGGAAAATGGGTCAAAGGACCAAATGAAGATTTGTTCCTCGCCATCCAGAAAGCACTCGGCGAAGATCTCCCGATCTTTGCGGAGGATCTCGGAATTATCACGCCGGAAGTCGAATTTCTGCGCGACATGTTCCATTTCCCTGGCATGAAAATTTTACAGTTTGCATTCCAGGGGCTTGAAGAGAGTGCTTACCACCCACACCAGTTCACCAACACAAACTGTATCTGTTACACAGGAACGCACGACAACGACACCACGACCGGATGGTATCAGACACTCCCTGAGGAATCAAAAGACAAACTGCGCCGCTACGCCAACACAGACGGCAACAGTATCAGCCTTGATATGATCCGCATGTGCCTCGGCACCATCGCGCAGTACGCTGTCTTCCCGATCCAGGATCTCCTTCAGCTTGGGAGTGACTGCCGCATGAACACGCCTGGTGTTGCAGCAGACAACTGGACCTTCCGCTATGTCTCCGAAGATCTCGCGCCATATCGCGTTGAATGGCTCAAACAGAATACAAAATTATATGGAAGATAAAAAAGAAGTTTAGTGAAAAAACTTTATGAAAGGCTACACTTGCCCGATCAATTTTTTTCAGCGCCCTTTAAAAATAGTGCCGGAAAGAATTTGACCGGGCAGATGTAAAGGTAATATTATGATACGTCTTATTTTAGTAGCAATCATCTTAGTGGGATTTTTGATTTTATCGATCCCGGTTCTTTTTATCGAATGGCTGATCGGCAAATGGAATCCGAGGGCGCGAGATATCTCCTCCCTCCGTATCGTTCAGGGCGCCTTCCGCCTGATTTTATTCGCCGCTGGCACAAAAGTGACTGTGATCGGAGAAGAAAATGTCCCCAAGGACCAGCCTGTACTGTATATCGGAAATCACAACAGCTATTTTGACATTGTCATCACCTACGCGCGCTGCCCTGATTTGACCGGCTATATCGCCAAGGATTCTATGGAAAAAATTCCTCTTCTCTCCAACTGGATGAAACGTCTGTACTGTCTCTTTCTGAACCGCACAGATATCAAAGAAGGCTTAAAGACCATCGTCACTGCGATTGACCAGGTCAAAAACGGCATTTCGATGTGTATCTTCCCGGAAGGCACGCGAAATAAGGAAAATCATCTGGAACTGATGCCTTTCAAAGAAGGCTCTATGAAAATCGCAGAAAAAACAGGCTGTCCGATCATCCCCATGAGTTTGAACAACACTGCTGACATCTTTGAGGATCACTTTCCCTGGATCAAGGCAACCCACGTCACCCTGGAGTACGGGAAACCGATCTATCCAAAAGAACTCTCCAGGGAAGATAGAAAGTTTCTGGGCGCCTACACACAAAAGATCATCGCCGAGACCGTCAAGAAAAATGCCGGGATCGAGCAAAAGAATTGATATGGAACATATTTTCCGATACTTCTCCGCAAAAGCATTCCGTTGTTTTTGTGGAGAAGTATTTTTTGGCATTTTTCACGCTATCTCTGGAGATAAGCGACAACTTTCTCAAACTGCATAAAGTGAGAAGCCTTCACAAGGATCGTATCCTTTTCCTGTAAGATAGCAGGAAGCTCTTCCAGCAGCGCTTCTCTTGTCTCGAATTCCCGCACTTCCTTCTCCGGATTTTTTTCCCGGATTCCCTCCGCGAGATGATGGCACAAGGCTCCAACACACAGAAACAAATCTACTTTCAGATTCGCCGCATAATTTCCGACTTCTCTGTGCATCTGCGCTTCGTTTTCTCCAAGCTCTCCCATGTCTCCCAGAATCGCCACTTTGCGGCAAAGTCCATCCTGCAGCGCCGTCAGCGATGCCTTCATGGAGACAGGGTTTGCATTATAGCAATCATCAATGATCGTATAGTGCGCCGTCTCAATCAGATGGAATCTTCCAGAGATCGCTTCCAGCTTCTCAATACCGTCATGGATCTGTGGCAGCGACAGCCCAAGTGCCAGCCCTACGCCCGTCGCGGCCAGAGCATTCTGCACCATATGATATCCCGGAATCGGGATGTCGACCAAAAAGCTCTGATCCTTCACATGGATTCTGCAGCGAATCCCCTTAAGTCCCAGATTCTCCAGCTCATCTGCATACAGCTCGCGCTGTGTCTCGATTCCGAAAAATGTCGGCTTGATTCCCTTGACTTCTCTCAAGGCGGCAAGTTTATCGTCGTCCCCGTTCAATACAATCTTTCCATTCTCCGCAATAAAGTCGAAAATCTCTGATTTTGCTCTCAGGATTCCGTCTCTGTCATGCAAAAATTCCAGATGGCACTGCCCGATATTTGTGATCACGCAGACATCCGGGCATGCGATCTCGCTGAGGCGGTGCATCTCCCCAAAGTTGCTGATTCCCATCTCGAGAACTGCAATCTCATGTTCCTCGCGCAGCCTGAAGATCGTCAGCGGAAGCCCCAGCTCATTGTTGAAGTTTCCAAGGGTCTTGAGCACCTGATATTTCTCTGAGAGCACACTTGCGATCATTTCTTTGGTGCTCGTCTTTCCGACGCTTCCAGTGATCCCTACCACTTTGATGTCAAGCTGCTGTCGATAATATTTTGCCAGCGCCTTGATCGCCGTCAGCGTGGAATCCACCAGAATGTATGGTCCTTTCGGCTCCTCTAATTTCTGCTCAGACAAAACGCACAGTGCTCCCTTCTCAAAGACAGCTGGTATGAACGAATGACCGTCAACGCGCTCTCCCTTGATAGCGACAAACAGACAGCCTTCTTCCACTTTTCGGCTGTCCGTCGTGATGCTTGAAACCTCGATATCTTTCTTGCTCTCTTCTCCATAATACACTCCTCCGCACGCCTCTGCCATGCGGATTAAAGACATATTTTTCATAAATATTCATCGGCATTCCTCCCGCCTTTTCTGCCCGGTGGAAGGAATGCCGTACTCCTTTCTCATCTCTTATTCTCTTTCAAATCTCCTGATCGACACTTCAATCAGCTTCTCGCACAGATCCGCAAAGCTCATGCCAAGCACTGCTGCCTCCTGAGGCAGAAGACTGGTCGGTGTCATGCCCGGCAGAGTATTTGCCTCAAGGCAATACATCTTTCCCTGGGCATCCATCAGAAAATCTATTCTTCCGTAGCTCTCCAGCTTCAAGACATGGTATGCTTTGACCGCATATCCCTGCATTTCCTTTGTCTGCTCCTCTGTCAGCACTGCCGGACATGTCTCCACCGTGCATCCAGCCTGATATTTGTTGTGATAGTCATAGAATCCCTGAATCGGCGCAATCTCTATGATCGGGTAAGCTTCCCCGTCAACAACCCCGATGGAGAACTCTCTTCCCTCGATATATTTCTCGATCACAACCTCCTCCTCGTAGGAGAAAGCCTCCGCGATCGCCTGCTCAAACTCCTCCTCGGTTCTCGCAATCGACACCCCGACACTTGATCCTCCACAGCTCGGCTTCACTACACATGGCAGCTCCATGCCATACTCCTCTGCCGTCTTTTTCTGCTCAGACCGTTTTGCCAACACACCGTCTGGTGTCGGAACGCCTCCCTCCCAGAAAAGTTGTTTTGACAGCCCTTTATCCATCGCCAGTGCGCTTCCCAGATAGCCACTTCCCGTGTAAGGGATGCCCAGCAGATCAAAAGAAGCCTGCACCTTTCCGTTCTCTCCGCTTTCGCCGTGCAGAGCAAGAAATACAATATCCGCTTCCTTGCACAGTTTTAAGATATTGACACCGAAAAATTCTTTTCTCGATTTTTTGAGATTTTCCACTTCACTGTCAAAGCTCTTTATGTAAGCAACAGCATCCTCCAAGTCATACTGTTTTGGAAAAGGATTTTCCCAGTCCACTTTCTCGATCCCAAAATACACATCCGCCAAAATCGCCTGATGCCCCTTCTCGCGGAGTGCCCGACATACTTTTGTTCCTGAGACAATCGAGATGGCTCTCTCTGTGCTGATTCCTCCTGCTAAAACAACAATTTTCATTCTGTTTCTCCTTCTATCCACTTAAATTCTGCAATTGTTTCATTATCAAGAGCAGCAATCTCTGCCGCCCTGTCTCAGCGGCTGTCCTCTCAATAGCAGACAACCGCTGTCCCTACCTCAATATTTTCAAAGATAATTCCCGCTAAGTCAAGAGGCGTATTGATACATCCGTGTGATCCGACAGTCAGGTAGAGATCGCCGCCAAAGGCATACTGCCACGTCGCATCGTGGATTCCAACTGCGCCGTCAAACGGCATCCAGTAGGCAACCGGCGTCTCATAGCCCTCACCTCTGAGTGTCGCATTGCGCTCTTTCCCCTGAATCTCAAACACTCCCGTCGGAGATGCCATGCCCTTATTCGGATTGCCAGATACGATATCTGTGGAGACGATCAGTTCTCCATCTATATAAAACCACATATGCTGATCCGCATAGCTGATTTCCACATATGTGTCCCCGATATCATTCTCTCTGTTTCCGTTTGCAGTCTTTATGTACTCCGGGATGCGCTCAACATGCTTCCCTTCCTCGATAATCTCAATCAGAGCATCTGTCTCACTCTCCTCATCGAGAGACCATCCGTAGCCGATGCGTGCCACCTGGATCGTTTCCCCATAGCTCGTCACAAAATCTCCCATTGTCTGCCATGTATCATACTTTTTCCCAAGCTCACGCACATATTCCCGAACCTTGTCCCGGTTCACGCTTACCTGATAATTTTCATCAATCTCAAGCCACTGGCTGATCGTATTCGTGTCCAGAAACAGTTCCTCATTGTCGATCAGATAATCCACCGATACCTGCTCATATCTTTTGAGCGCATCTCTTTTCTTTTCCAAATCTTCTATGTCCGCTGTAAATTCATAATCCTGATAACAGCCACTCTCGTCGAGATCCAGCTCCCTTTTTCCCGTTCTGACAGCGTCAAACACTGCCTGCTCAAATTTCTCTTGGTCAAGAACCGTTCCCTCCTCCGCCTCGACAATCTCAAATGTCTCTCCATTATGGGCAAGATAAGCGTCCTTCGGCTGACTCATCTGATCCTCCTGAGTACAATTCAGAGAATTCATCTTTTGTCTGAGCAAGATTTCATCAAACGATACGTTTGCCTGCATCTCATATGTATGAGGAAACACATATGCCGGGAGCCACATCAATGGATTCTGCTTATCCTGCAATACCTCTATACTCCCGTCAGAGGAATAAGAAAACTGAATTTCGGATCCCTGGATCACCTCCTTGACACCTCCTCTTTCGATCAGAGTCAAGGAGTACTCCTCCATATCACTCTCTATATACTCTTCTACCTCCGCCACCGTCTTTGAGGAACAGTCCATGCTGTTGATCACCGATCCCGGAAGAAAATGATTTCGAAAATACGATGCTACCCCCAGATATAATACCAGCAAAACTCCAAAATAAATAGAAAACCCGATGATTAATTTTTTTCTTTTCATTTGCAACCCCTTATTTATTTTTCTTATTATCATAAGATATGACAGAACTCTTTTTTCTATTATCAAAGAAACTCAGACAGCCGCACCTTCTCCCCGTGACTTTTCACACTGTGCTGGCTCTTCCGCCTGTCTGCCGTGCTCTTATGACACATTTCTGTTTATCTTCTATTGTATCATGGATCGCTTAAAAGTAAAGATTTCATTCCCCTGCTTAAAAAATATTAATATCTGTAATAAACCGTGACGAAACGCCACATGACTGCGTATATGTGAACGGTAAATGTCAAAAACGACTGACTATAGATACCTCCGTCAGCCGTTTTTGTCTAAACATATCTTTGTTTTATTTTGTCTCCAAAATCTTGTCAATACTTACCAGTTTTACGCTGAGCACAAAGATTTCTGCTGCCATGGCAAGTTCTTCCGGTGTTGGGAAAGACGGAGCGATACGAATATTGCTGTCCTGAGGGTCTTTTCCATATGGGAAGGTCGCGCCTGCTTTTGTCATCACAACGCCTGCCTCTTTCGCCTTCGCCACGATTGCTTTTGCGCAGCCTGGGAGCGCATCGAAGGAGATAAAGTATCCTCCTCTTGGACGGATCCAGCTTCCGATGCCCAGATCGCCGAGTTCTTTTTCCAGAACATCCAGCACTGCCTCGAATTTCGGTCTCAGGATGTCTGCATGTTTCTTCATATGCTCTACCATTCCATGGATGTCTTTATAAAAGCGGACATGGCGCAGCTGATTCAGTTTGTCGTGACCGATCGTCTGAATCGTCATCTGTTTCTTGATATCAACCAGATTGTTTGTGGAAGCTGCGATTGCTGCGATTCCGGAACCTGGGAAGCTCACCTTAGAGGTAGAGCAAAACTTATACACCATATCCGGATTTCCTGCTTTTTTACATTCCAGAAGAATTTCTGGAAGATAATCCTGTTTGTCCTCATACAGATGATGGATGCCATATGCGTTATCCCAGTAAATGCGGAAATCTTTTGCGGCAGGTTTCAGTCCCGCAAATCTTCTAACTGTCTCATCCGAGTACGTGATTCCCTGTGGATTAGAATATTTTGGAACACACCAGATTCCTTTGATACTCTCATCCTCGCTCACCAGTTTCTCTACAAGATCCATGTCCGGACCGGTCGGGGTCATCGGCACATTGATCATATCGATCCCGAAATATTCAGTGATCGCAAAATGACGGTCATATCCCGGAACAGGGCACAAAAATTTAACCTTATCCAGTTTGCACCACGGTGTGCTGCCCATGACACCGTGTGTCATAGAGCGGGAAACCGTGTCAAACATGACATTCAGACTAGAATTCCCATAAATGATCACGTTTTCGATCGAAACTTCCATCATATCGGCGAGAAGCTGTTTCGCCTCCCGGATGCCATCCAGCACACCATAATTGCGGCAGTCAATCCCTTCCTCGCATTTGAGATCTGAATCACTGTTCAGCACATCCATCATTCCCATTGCAAGATCTAACTGTGAAGCAGATGGCTTACCGCGGGACATATCCAGTTTCAATCCTTTTGCTTTCACTTCTTCAAAACGTGCCTCTAACTCACTTTTTTCCTGCAGCAGTTCTTCTCTGCTCATCTCATTATATGTCGGCATATCGCTCTAATCCTCCTGAATGTCTTTTTCTCAAATACATTTGTGCGTCTCACAAGCATATTTGTTAGCTACCTGTTATTGTATTACTGCACATCCGATTCGTCAAGTATTTCACAAGACTTTTTTAAATTTTTTATTATAAAAGCCCAGTCTCAGTGGAGGGCAGACGGGGCGCTTGCGCACCTGGCTGCCGTCCACTGGAGACGCTTTCTTGTCAAATTCTCCAACTCTGATACTGCGCGAGTCGAATGGCATCCTCCACTTCCAGATCCTTCTCCCCTGCAAGAGATTCAAGATGATGGCGAAATTCATGGCGAATCGTATGGTCCAGCTGCTCTCTCCAAAATGTTTCCGTCGCATTTGCGTAAACCTGCAAAAAAGAGCCGTAATACAGTACAATGTATCTCCCAAAATAGTAATCCCGATGATACTCGCCTAAAATCACCAGCTCATCCCCCACACTTTTTGGATGAACCTTTCTCTTAGGATCAGCCTGGACACCGCCATTTAACTCTCTAAAAAAAGCCTCCGGCAGCTGCGCATTGATTTCTTCTGCCATCTCACAAAATTTCTCAAAACTGATCATCTATACCACCCCTTCTCTGATGTCCAGTATCTCTATCCTCCCGTCTCTCGTCTTTTCGTTCCGCACCGGCACCATTTTTATTCTTTCTCGTTCTTCCAGAATCCTTCCTGACCAAGTTCCGCCATCTTGACTCTTCCCTTGAACAAAAGCTCTGGATTCTTGATGCTGACTCTTGTCTGACTCGGAACAGACGAAGTGATAAATGCGTTACTTCCGATGACAGCTCCTTCCCCGATTCTCGTCTCTCCTCCCAAAATCGACGCTCCCGAGTAGACTGTCACATTGTCCTCCAGTGTTGGATGACGTTTTTTATTCCTCAGATTCTGACCGCCTCTGGTGGAAAGTGCTCCTAGTGTCACGCCCTGATAAATCTTCACATAATCCCCAATCTCCGTAGTCTCACCGATTACCACTCCTGTGCCGTGATCGATAAAAAAGTATTTCCCGATTGTCGCACCCGGATGGATATCGATTCCTGTGCGATTGTGCGCATGCTCTGTCATAATACGCGGAATCAACGGCACCCCCAGCACATGAAGTTCATGTGCGACACGGTAGACGGTGATCGCATAAAATCCCGGATAAGATACGATAATTTCATCCGTATTGTAAGCCGCCGGATCCCCGTCATATCCCGCCTGCGCATCTGTGGCAAGCACATCGCGCAGCATCGGAATTTTCTGCAGAAATTTCAATACAATCTCCTCTGCCTCGTTCTCAATGTCCTGCGTCTCCCCTGTCTCAGCGTCAATACGATGCTGCAGAGCGCGAATCACCTGTTTCTTCAGGCGATACTGAACACATTCTAAGAGCTCCCCAACATGGTATTCTACCGAACTGCTCTTTATATTGCGCATCTCAAAATATCCTGGGAAAAGGATATCGCGGATCATATCAATCAGCTCTACAATGGTTGTTCTGTTTAGCCGACTCGTTGAATCTATATTGCAAATAATTTCATGTTTTTCATAACTTTCCATAATAGAGCTGACAAGCCCTGACAATTCCTCTTTTTTCTCGTTCATGCCTTCCTCCATATTTTCCAACCGCCCAGAATACTTTCTCTCGCAATTATTCTGCCAATGGTTAGCTTTCTCTATAAAATATGATGCTAATCTATTTTTGTTTTTTTATTCTTCTTCTCTTTTTCTTTTCATCTGCCTCTGTCAAGCCATCTACAAGATCGACAAATTTAAAATCCCGTCTACTGCTTTTTGGAAGCGCTCGATCGCTTCGCTTAGCCTGCCCAGATTTAAAGCCTCGAGATCTTTATTTAAATTTTCCAGATTTTTCACCAGACCATTCATGCTCTCCACAAATGCATCCATGTCCAATTTTTCCAGCTGCTCTATCTGCGGCTCCAGATCACCGAGCACCTCTTCTGCATCCAATACAAGCTCATCAACATGACCGCTCATTGTCTGGATATCCGTCATCGTCTGCTCTGCTGTTTCTGCCAGATGGCTCACCGATTCCACTGCTGTTTGTATTCTGGAATATGTCATGCAGACAAACACTCCGACTGCCACAGCTACCACAAACGCAATCCCTACAAGAATACGGCTGCACATCAGCTGCTTTTTTAGATACTGATTTTGCTCTCTCATCTCCTGAAGCAAATCATTTTTTTCTTCCATTTTTCCTCCTAGTGCCGCATATGCAGCGATATCAAGTCTTCCTTTCTTTCTCTTCCTGTGGTCCTATTATAATACACCTCTGCCTAAAAAAAAAGGGGATTCTCACACGATCCAATCCTCAATATTTCCATTCTCAATCGCTGAAAATATTTTTCTTGATACCCCTGGATATTTTTGATTCATATCTTTGAGGAGGCTTTTGATCTCTTCTCTTTTTGTCTTTCCATCGACAGGACAAGGATTTTTCATCACAGGCAGTCCTTGTCTTTTCTGAAAGCCTTTTACCTCTGGCTCTGTCACAAACATCAGAGGTCGAATGACGGTCAGTCCGCTATCCTCCATCTTTGTGACCGGTGGAAACGCATAAAATCTCCCGTGAAACAAAAGATTCATCATCATCGTCTCGCTGAAATCATCCATGTGGTGTGCATATGCAATCTTATTGCATGAAAGTTCGAGTGCCTTGCTGCAAAGTGCTCCCTTTCTCATTTTTGCACACAGCGAACACGGATGCTTCTCTTTGCGCTCCTTCAAAATATCCCCGATCTGCGTTTCCACTCGGTAAAACGGCACCTCCCACTGCGCACAGAACTCCTGCATCGCACGGTCATCCGCGTTATCGTATCCCAGATCCACATAGATCGCGACGAGTTCAAACTTTTTCGGATAAAAACGTGCGATTCTTGACAGGGCACAGAGCAGTGCCAGACTGTCTTTTCCTCCTGACAGCCCAAGCGCCACCCGGTCTCCCTCCTGAATCATATGATATTTATCGATTGCCTGGCGCACCAGGCTCATCATTCTCTGTAAATCCATCTTCTGTATTCTCCGCCGAACTTACCAGCACAACACTTCATAACCTGTGTCTGTCACAAGTACCATGATCTCCCACTGTGCCGAAGGCTTCCCATCCTCCGTGTAGATGGTCCATCCATCATTCTCATCCTGGTAAATCTCACATCCACCCATGTTCACCATCGGCTCAATTGTGAAGACCATACCCGGGACCATCACCATCCCAGTCCCTGCTTCTGTCACATATCCTACCCACGGATCCTCATGAAATTCCAGCCCGATTCCATGTCCTCCGATCTCTTCCACCACTGAGTATCCGTTTTTTCTGGCATGTTCTGAGATCACTGCTCCGATATCTCCCAAAAATCCCCACGGTTTTACCTGTTTCAGTCCCAACTCTACACATTCTCTTGTGACATCGACCAGTCTCTTTTTCTCAGGATCCACCTCGCCGATACAGAACATTCGCGAAGAATCTGAGAAATATCCCTTGTAGATCGTGGAGACATCCACATTGACAATGTCTCCGTCTTTGAGCACTATGCTCTCCGATGGAATTCCATGACACACCTGCTCATTAATAGATGTACACACACTTTTCGGAAATCCCTCATAGTCAAGAGGTGCCGGAATTCCTCCTGCCTCCGTCGTGATCTTGTAGACCCACTGATCAATCTCCTCCGTCGTCACGCCTGCTTTGATATGTTCCTGCACATAATCGAGCACTTTGATGTTGATCTCACTGCTTTTCTTCATCCCTTCAATCTGTTCCGGCGTCTTTAAAATCTTTCTCGGAGGCACCAGAAAGCCTTGCTTCTCCAGGCGCGCTACTTTTTCATCCTGAGCTTCATGGCAGAGTTTATATTTCTTTTTACTTCCGCACCAACACGGATCGTTTCTTCCCAATTTTTTATCCATAAAAAATACTCCTTTGCATCTGCTAAGGAGTATCTCTCACGGAAACGCTCAGGGGAAAATGAAGACTCGGAATCCACTTTGCTTCTTCCTTGTGAACAACTCCTTGCGTTCCTATTATATCACTGAATTGTCAAAACGAATACTTAGAATTCATGTTCTTCTCGATACTGCCTGTATTCTTGGTGCCTCCTCTCTTTCTTTGGCAAAAATCCAACAGAAGTATGACAGATGATCGGATCGAAAATCATGAACATTGCCGGCAGCACCAGAAGAACCACCACGGTGCTGATGACAGCTCCTCTTGAGAGCAGCGTACAGATGGATCCGATCATGTCAACCTGTGAATAGAGGCTGACACCGAAGGTCGCTGCAAAGAAACTGCATCCGCTGATGACAATCGATTTCATACAAGATTGATGTGCCGCTGCGATCGCTTCTTTCTTCTGTTTTCCACTGCCCCTCTCTTTCTGATAATTACTTGTCATCAAGATCGCATAGTCCACCGTGGCGCCAAGCTGAATCGTTCCGATGACAATACTTGCCACAAACGGAAGTGTGATCCCCTGATAATATGGAATCGCCATGTTGACAAAAATCGCAAACTCTATCACTGCGACAAGGATGAACGGAAGCGAGATCGACTTAAACACAATCATAATAATCACAAAAATTGCTGCGATGGAAATCATATTTACTTTTTTTAGATCAACGTCTGTGACATCCTCCAGATCCTTTGTCAGAGGTGCCTCCCCGATCACCATCGCATCCGCACTGTAAGATTTCACAATCTTCTGCAGCTCATCAATCTGTGCATTGACTTCTTTCGTCGCCGTGGCATATTCCGAACAGACAAATTGCAGTTCATAATTCTCACTCTGTAAAATTCCAAGCAGGTTGTCTGGGATCATCGATTCCGGGAAATCTGCACCTATAAAAGAATCCAGACCGATCACCCACTTCACTCCTTCTACTTGTTTCATCTCTTCCAGCATCTGAAGTTTTTCTTTTCTGTCCATATTCTTGTCAAACAGTACCATGTGGACATTGCTCATCTCAAACTCTTCGCGCAATTTCTCATTCGCCTCATTGCTCGGCAAAGTAGATGGGAGTGACTTATCAATATTGTAATAAATTCCGACATGATTGTTTCCATAGATCGCCGGTGCCAGCAAGGCTAAAAATAACACAAGCCACACACCATAATGCTTTGTGATAAAGCCTGACAAGCGATCCATACTCGGCAGTAACGGCTTATGTCTCGTCTTTTCAATTGCTCTGTCAAAGGTCAGAATCATCGCCGGAAGCAGTGTGACGCAACATAAAACTCCTATGATGACTCCCTTTGACATCACAATTCCGATATCGCGTCCCAGCGTAAACGTCATAAAACACAGAGCGATAAATCCTGCGATCGTTGTCACAGAACTTCCCATAACAGACTTGAAAGTATTCGAGATGGCAAGGGACATTGCCTCCTCTTTACTGCCCTGAAGCTGTCTCTTATTCTCCTCATAATTGTTCAACAAAAAAATCGAGTAATCCATCGTCACTCCCAGCTGAAGAACCGCCGTCAGAGCCTGTGTGATATAGGAAATCTCCCCCAGAAAAAAATTACTGCCCAAATTATAGATGATAGCCACTCCGATGCTGATCAGGAACAGAAACGGCACCACAAACGATTCCATCGTCAGCAAAAGTACGAGAAGTGACAGCAGAGCAGCAATCACGACGTAGATCGGCATCTCCTGCAGTGCTAGGTTTTTGATATCTGTGACAATGCCCGTCATGCCGCTGATAAAGCATTTCTCGCCTACCATCTTTCGCATCTCACTGACAGCATTCATCGCCTCATCTGACGAAGTCGTATTGTCAAATAAGACAATCATCATCGTCGCATCTCCCCTGAAAAAGCCTTCCTTTAGCTTTTTCGGGAGCATATCAATCGGCACGCTCAAATCCATCGCACTGTCATACCACAACACCTCTGTGACATGCTCTACCTGTGCGATCTCCTGTTTCAGTGCCGCGACTTCTTTCAGTTCCATATCCTCCACGATCACCATCGAAAAGGCACCCATTCCAAACTCATCCACCATGATATCCTGTCCCTCTACCGTCTCCAATGAGTCTGGCAGATAGCTTAAAATATCGTAGTTGACTCTCGTATCTACATATCCGATCACAGACGGAATCAAAAGTAAAACTCCTAGAAAAATAATGAATTTTCGATGCTTTGCAATCCATTTGCCTATGCTGTCCATTTTTATTCCTTCTTTCCTCAATCTCTGTAGTTCTTCTTTATATTTTATGACTAAAAGTCATTTTTTTACCACTCTGTTATACTCTAAAAATGACTTTTAGTCAATATAAGTCCCAGAGATTTTACAGTTTTTAGACTTTTTTAATGTTTTTCTCCGAACAAAAAATGCCGCAGACAATCGTTTTTTCATTGTCTGCAGCATTCTCAGAATCCTTTTCATTATAAATTTTTTTGTTTTTATCTCATCTGTCACATCAGATTCGCAAAGAAAGATGCACTCACCACTGTGATTAAACCTGCCACTGCAATGGCAAGGCTGCTCATCGCCCCTTCGATCTCTCCAATCTCCATTGCCTTTGACGTCCCAATGGCATGCGCTGACGTCCCGAGCGCTAGCCCTTTCGCTACCGGTTCCTCGATCTTGAAAATCTTGAAGACGATCTCCGCCAAAATGTTTCCCAAGACTCCTGTGATAATGATCACTGCCACTGTGATGGTCACAATTCCTCCCAGCTCCTCGGAAACTCCCATTCCGATGGCTGTTGTGATCGACTTTGGCAAAAGCGTCACATATTGTTCATGTGAAAGTCCAAAGAGCTTCGCCATCACAAACACGCTGAGCATACTGCTCACCACACCTGAGAGAATTCCGCCGATCACCGCCTTGATATTCTTCCTCAAAAGACTCATCTGCTGATACAGTGGAACAGCAAGGCAGACTGTCGCTGGCGTCAGCAGATAACTGATGTATTTTCCGCCTTCATTATATTTTTCATAGTCAATATCAAAAATCAACAGCACCCCAATCACACAGATAATTGCTATCAAAAGCGGATTGCACAATGCCATCTTAAATTTTTTCTTTAAAATCAGCCCTAATCCATATGCAAGAAGGCTGATGATCGCACCAAAAAACACAGAATCGCCCAATAATGTCTTCATTTTTTTCCTCTTTTCTCGAATCGAATCATCAACTGCGTCACTTTTCCTGTCACTGCCATGACAAGAACCGTTGTCACCACAGTGATCACCAGAATCGGAACACAGACAGGTCTCAGCGTCTCCCATGCCGTCAGAAGCCCAACTCCCGCTGGTATAAACATCACAGGCATGATCTCAATCAGAAAATTGGAAGTTTCCTTTACTTGATCCACCTTCAAGATGCCACTCATCAGCGCTGCCAGCATCAAGACAAGTCCATACACACTTGCCGGAATCGGAAAAGGAATCAGATATCGGAGTACTTCTCCCAAAAATGAAATCAACAAAATAATACTGAACTGTTTTAGAAATTTCATAGATCCACACCGGGCACTGAAAGGTTGTGCTGCGAAATCACAATCCTAGGAGTGCCGTCCTCCTTTCTTTTGTTCCCTTTCACTTTAAGAAAAACGCTTCTGTTTGTCAAGCTCTTCTTCACAATCTCTTTACAATATAAAAAAGCTCCAGAAATCTAAAATTTCTAAAGCTTCCCAGAGGCGTCAACCAGATTTGAACTGGTGATAAGGGTGTTGCAGACCCGTGCCTTACCACTTGGCTATGACGCCATAATGACTCCGACGGGAATCGAACCCGTGTTACCGCCGTGAAAGGGCGATGTCTTAACCGCTTGACCACGGAGCCGTATCTCTAAACTTTCTCTCTTTCTCTTCTCGTCGACCTCCCCCTGTTGGACTCGAACCAACGACACTGCGGTTAACAGCCGCATGCTCTACCGACTGAGCTAAGGAGGATTATGTTTCCTCTCCTCTGTACCTTCAAAACTACACACAGATCTGTTTTCTCTTCTTCTCAACTTCGACTTTGTCTTCTCCATCCGTTCTCTTAACCATTTCTACCAACCTTATGGTTAAGCTTTCGACCTATTAGTATTAGTCAGCTCCATACATTA
>JALEVQ010000113.1 GCA_022788205.1 Robinsoniella sp.
TCTCAATGATTTTTTCTGCCCGTTCTGAGCTCAATATATTTTCGTTATTCATACAAATACTCCATGTGTTTTACTTTTAAAATGAAAGTCTCTGAGCCTGATATGGTTTATTCTAACAAAAAGGATCAGAAACGTCAATACGGAAACGGAATATGGATGGTGTCTAAAATCATCTGATTACCGAGGGATAAAATAGGAAAATTTAAGTTCAAAGAGACGATTCCAGAAAATACGATATATCAGAATACACGACAAATGAACTTTTAAAACAAAATATAACGAAAGAAAACAAAAGACATGCGTTGACAAAATAAAAATGGTGTGATATGGTGAAACCATGAAAATTCAAGTACGTCGCGGTGTACTTGCTAAAATATTGGAGGAAATATTATGGAACTGACAATCGAAAAAGTAGCGGCAATGGTCGATCATACAAATCTGAAAGCTTACGCAACGAGAGATGATTTTCAAAAGCTTTGCGATGAAGCTGTGAAATACGGTTTTAAATCGGTGGCAATCAATACGTATCCAGTAAAGATGTGCCGCAAGATGCTGGAAGGTTCTGAGGTTTTAACAGGGGCAGCAGTCGGCTTCCCTCTGGGACAGATGAGCATTGAAGCAAAAGTTTACGAGGCAGAGGATGCAATCAAAAATGGCTGCCAGGAATTTGACTATGTCTGCAATGTGGGAAAGGTTAAGGAACATGACTATGACTATATTGAGAGAGAGATGGCAGCGCTGGTGGCAGCGGCAAGGAAAGCGGGAATCTGCTGCAAGGTTATCTTTGAGACCTGCTATCTCACGGAAGAAGAGATCGTGGAAGTGGCGAAGGTGGCAAGTCGTGTGAAACCGGATTTTGTGAAGACGAGTACCGGTTTTGGAACAGATGGGGCAAAACCGGAACACATCAGGATTATGAAACAGTATGTCGGTGAGGATGTCCAGGTAAAAGCTGCAGGTGGGATCCGCACTTTTGAGGCAGCAAAAGCGATGATCGAGGCAGGGGCTACCAGACTGGGGACATCCAGCGGAATAAAAATTATAGAAGAGATGAAGGCAGCCGGATACCGATAGTCTTCTTGCCATGTGCAAGAAACAGAAGATTGGGAACGATACATGATGAAGTATTAAGGAGAAAATAAGATGAACAAAGTGAGAGTATGTCTGATTGGGTGCGGAAGAGCGGGGATGATCCATGCGAGAAGTTATGCAGGAAATGTAAAGAGAGCCGAGCTGATAGCGCTGTGTGATCCGTCCGAAGAAAATCTGAAGACTGCACAGGAAGAGGTGGAAGTTCCCTATGTTTATACAGATTATAGAGATGCGCTGAAGAATGAGGAGATCGACGCAGTCATTGTGGTGACGCCCACGAAATTCCACCATGAGATTGTCGTTGCAGCCGCAAATGCGGGAAAACATGTTTTCTGCGAAAAGCCTATGGCAGAGAGCACGAAAGAGTGCGACGAGATGATAGAGGCATGCCGCGCAAACAAGGTGAAACTTCAGATTGGTTTTATGAGAAGATTTGATCGAAATTTCCGCAGAGGCAAGGAGCTGATCGAGAGCGGTGCGATTGGTCAGGTGACATCTCTGCGCTCTAACACGCATGGTCCGAGCGAGCCGAAAGAGTGGATGTTTGATGTCCGTCACAGTTATGGTCCCATCGGCGAGGTCAATAGTCATGATTTTGATACACTTCGGTGGTACGCAGGATGCGAGGTGAAAAGTCTCTATGCCATCGGGCACAATTTCCGCAGCCCGGAAATGGCAGAAAAATATCCGGAATACTATGATACCTGCCAGACGATCCTGGAGTTTGAAAATGGTATCATCGGGACGATTTCTGGTGCGCAGTATGTAAAATACGGATACGATGCGAGAGCAGAGATTCTGGGGACAAAGGGAATCGTGAAGGTGGGCACCCAGCAGGCAAATGCTGTGGAGACGACGACGGCAGACCAGAGAAATATAATCGATTCGGTGACTTCCTGGAGAAATCTGTTTGCCGATGCCTATGTTGCGGAGGCAAATGCATTTGTAAATTGTATCGTGGATGAGACAGAACCGGAAGTGAACGGGCAGGATGGAAAAATGGCATTGATGCTGGTGAATGCAGGGCTGAAATCGATTCTTGAGAAGAGACCTGTGAAGATCACAGAAGTGGAGGAATAGAATATGAAGGCAGCGAGGCTTTTGGGAAAAGAGAGAATAGAGATTCAAGAGATACCGATACCAGAGATCGGGGAAGATGAGATGTTGATTCGTGTAAGAGCAGCATCGATCTGCGGGACAGATGTCCGGATGTATAAAAACGGATATCAGGATGTCTCAGAGGACAATCCTTTGACCCTGGGGCATGAGTTTGCCGGCGATATTGCCAAAATTGGCGGGAAAGTCAGAGGTTATCAGCAGGGGCAGAAGGTCTCTGTGGCACCGAACTTTGGATGTGGCACCTGTGATCAGTGTGTCAGCGGACGCACGCATCTGTGCAGAGAACTCCATGCCTTTGGAGTTACTATGGATGGCGGTTTTGCGGAGTATGTGCGCATCCCGGCACAAGCCATCGCGCAGGGAAATGTCTCCCCCCTTGATGAAAACATTTCCTATCAGGCAGCGGCATTGGTGGAACCTTTGAGCTGTGTCTATAACGGACAGATGCTTTTGCATGCAGAGCCGGGCAGCGATGTGCTGATCATCGGCATGGGTCCTATCGGAATGATGCATATTATGGTGGCAAAGCTCTTGGGGGCTGGAAAGATCTTTGTGAATGATCTGAACCATGAGCGAGTGAGAAAAGCGCAAAAATTGATCCCGGATGTCATACCGATTGAGGGGGATGTGCTTGAAGGGCTTCGCGCAAGCGGCGTGGAAGGTGTGGATGTATGTATTATCGCAGCTCCCGCCGCAACAGCTCAGTCAGCTTCACTGAACTATATGAATATGAATGGAAAACTTCTGTTCTTCGGAGGTCTGCCGAAGGATCGGGAAAATGTTTCTATCAATACAAATCAGATCCATTATAAGCAGCTTACCATCCAGGGATGCAGCAAACAGAGCATATCAGAATACCGCCTCTGTGCAAAGTTAGTGAATGATGGCAGAATTCCGCTGGAGCTAATCATGTCCGATACGTATCCGATTGAGCGTTTCCACGAAGCACTGGATCATGCGGCAAAGGCTGAGGGTCTGAAACATGTGATTACTTTTTAAGTGCTTTACCTATCATTTCTATGTGTAGGATAGAGAGGAGGGAAGACGTGGATTATAGATATATTTTATCGGTGGATCTTGGGACTAGCTTTATCAAATCAGCTATTTACGATACGGAAGGAAATTGTCATGCAATGACGAGGGCGGAGGTAAAAAGTGATAATTCTCAGCCGGGTATTTTTGTCCAGCATGGAACGGAGATTTTTGACAGTGTGTTGACCTGTATCCGGCGCGTGACAAAAGAGTTTGCGGGGGATAGAAGAAAGATTGGTGCAATTGGCTTCACAGGTCAGATGGCAGGATTTATGGGAGTGGACAGTCAGTGGAATGACATCACTACCTGGTCCTGCTCCCTGGATACCAGATATCTGCCTTATGCAGAAAGTCAGATGCGGCATCTGGGAGATCAGTTCCTTACAATTAGCGGTACAAATTCCCCTCTGATGGCGCCGAAGTGTGAGTGGTTTGTGAATGATTTTCCGGAGAAGGCAAGCCAGGTGGCAAAATATATGATGATCAGCAGTTATGTGATTGGAAAGCTGGGGCAGTGCCGGATTGAGGATGCAGTGTTAGGCAGCTCTTATATTACATGGACTGGTCTGGCGGATATCAAAAGAGGAGAATGGTCGGAGGAGTTGTGCAGAAAATCGGGCATATCTACGGAGGTTCTCCCCAAAATTGTGGGTGGAAGTGAGATATGTGGCTATTTGAGCAACCGATATGCGGATGTACTGGGATTGCCTTCAGGGATTCCTCTTGTCGCGGGAGCAGGGGACAAGATTGCGGGGTGCGTAGGCAGCGGTATTTTGCACAGTGGAGATACGATTTTCGAGACGTCCTCCTACGGTGCGGTGAGTTGCCTGCAGCAGGAATATCGCCCAAATCCAGAGCGCAGAGACTACGATGCGATACCTGCTTTTTCGAAGGATCAGTATTATCTGCATCGTTATCTTCCGGGTTCAGGTATTACGCTAAAATGGTTCCTGGATACCTTTGGTTCTGGGGAGGCAGGGGATTCCAGACAGCAATTCGCAGAAATTGAGAAGAAGATTGCTGCGCTGCCATGCGGCAGTGAAGGTCTTATGGCAGTTGGCCTTCTGGGAGGGAGTGCCATGCCGTTGAATGGAGAGATTCGAGGCAGCTGGGTCGGTCATACTTGGAGCCACAGACGAGAACATTTTTACAGGGCGCTGCTGGAGAGCTATGCATATGAGCTGAAACTGACTTTGGACAGTATTCATCAAATGTACCCGGAATGGAACCGATACACGCCGATCCATGTGATTGGAGGAGGCGCCGGGTCAGAGACCTGGGTAAAAATTCTTGCGGATGCTACGGGCTCAGAGTTTGTGCGCCATTCCGACTCGGATGCTGCGATGTGGGGTACAGCAGTTCTGGCAGGCAAAGCTATCGGAGTATTCGATAGCCTGGAGCAGGTTTCTGACAGGATCAGGATGCGGCAGAGAGAAGAACGCTTTTTCCCGGATGAGAAAAATCACTTGTTGTATGAGAAATATGCAGGTATCTATGAAGAGCTGAAAAGAAATTTACAGGATATTTATCATCAGTTAAAAAATTAATTTTACATAGGATCCAAAGGACAGGAGGAGACAGGATGAAGGAGTTGAAAGCAAAAGTAGTCCCGCTGCAATTCAGGGAAATCAATGACAGAGAGCGCGGCGAATATCAGGAGCAGCTTGATAAGCTGAACGAATATTATGGAGAGGTAGCGGATTTTATGGATACGGTCATCGCAGGAGACAAAATTCCGGAATGCGATGCGATCGTGTTTCCACAACTGATCGGGGCAGCTTATCACTATAAAGAAATCTTTGAGCAGTATAATAGACCAATGGTGGTCATCACATCTCAGTTTGGAACCGTTGACATGTGGGATTGGGAGTTGATCGCCTATATGAGAAGTCATGGACTGAATGTGTTCTCTCCATATAATATTGAATTGGGAAAAATTATTTTCCGTGCAATCGCTGCAAAGGAGCATATGAAAGGTGCAAAATTCCTGATGTTTCAGGATGATCCTGGAGAGGGAATGCAGGCATATATTTTCAAACGTTTTTATTGGTGGGAAAACGAGTGTACTCAGCAGATTGAAAAATTTTTTGGGGCAAAAATTATCTATAAGAGCTGGAAAGAAGTCAATCGGCGTGCAGATGAGATCGACCCAGAGGCAGCGCTCAGTGAGTTTCGTTCCTGGGATATTCCTTGTGAGGGCATCACGGAAGAGAACCAGATTCTTGTGGCTCAACTGTATTTGGCGATCAGAGAGACCATTGAGGATCTGGGCGGCGTAGATGGTATCGGGGCAAACTGTCTGAATGAGTCTATGTACTCGAAGACAACACCATGTCTCATCTGGAATATGCTCTTTGAAAAATATGGCATTATTTGGTGCTGTGAGGGCGATACGCTCACACTGATCAGCACTTATGTTCTTTATCAGTCGCTGAGACAGCCGATTATGATGACGAATATTTATCCGTTTTTGGTAGGAAAGGCGGCCATTCATCACGAGAAGATCGAAGATTTTCCAGCTGTGGATGAGCCGGAGAATTATGCTCTGGGTGTTCACTGCGGCTATGCAGGGTTTGCACCGAGATGTTTCTGCGATAAATGGAAGATGGTTCCAAAGGTGCTGGAGATTGTAAATGAAAAAGCCTATATGATTAACTGTGAACTTCCGGCAGGCGATATGGTGTTGGCAAAGATTAATCCTTCTTTTGACAAAATCACAGTGATTCCAGGCAAAATTGAGAAATATGTACAATTCCCGGGCACAGATGCCAGAAATGCATCGTTGCTTCATTATCGGAATGGCGAGAAAGTCATGGAGGAATTGCCGAGCCATCATCAGATGATCATTTCCGGAAAACAGAAGAGTGGTATCATACAAATTGCGAAGGTGTTCGGCTGGCAGACAGAGATCATTGAGTGATCATTTTTCTGATTCCGGGAGCAAACGGAAGATTCAGACAATGATTTCCATTACTGTAAAACAGTGGTATTTGGCGAAAAGTTTGTTATTTTTTTGTTGATTTTATTTGGCAAATCTGTATAATGTAATTTAGTAGGGTAGAAATGCTACCTTAGAAACCCGTAACTCCTGCGTTTGCAGGTAGTTATCATACGTTATTATCAAAGAAATGAGGTAAGTACAAGATGGCAGAAATCAATTTAAGCAAGTATGGTATCACCGGAACTACAGAGATTGTGCATAATCCTTCTTATGAATTCCTGTTTGAAGAAGAGACAAAACCAGGTCTGGAAGGTTTTGAAAAGGGTCAGGAAAGTGAACTGGGCGCTGTCAACGTAATGACAGGTATCTACACTGGTCGTTCTCCTAAAGACAAATTCATCGTTGTTGATGAGAACTCCAAAGACACTGTATGGTGGACTTCCGATGAGTACAAGAACGACAACCATCCAGCCAGCGTTGAAACTTGGGATGCTGTAAAGAAGATTGCTCTGGAAGAGCTTTCTAATAAGAAACTCTATGTTGTAGATGCTTTCTGCGGCGCTAATAAAGACACACGTATGGCCATCCGTTTCATTATGGAAGTAGCATGGCAGGCTCATTTCGTAAAGAATATGTTTATCACTCCTTCAGATGAAGAACTGGAAAACTTCGAGCCAGATTTCGTTGTTTACAACGCTTCCAAGGCTAAAGTAGAGAACTACAAAGAACTGGGACTGAATTCTGAGACTGCAGTAGTATTCAATATCACAAGCCGTGAGCAGGTTATCATCAACACATGGTACGGCGGCGAGATGAAGAAAGGTATGTTCTCTATGATGAACTACTATCTGCCTCTGAAGGGTATTGCTTCTATGCATTGCTCCGCAAACACAGATATGAACGGCGAGAATACAGCAATCTTCTTCGGACTTTCCGGTACAGGTAAGACAACCCTTTCCACAGACCCGAAACGTCTTCTGATCGGCGATGACGAGCACGGCTGGGATGACAACGGTGTATTCAACTTCGAGGGCGGATGCTATGCAAAAGTTATCAACCTGGATAAAGAATCCGAGCCAGATATCTACAATGCAATCAAACGTAACGCTCTGCTTGAGAACGTAACACTGGACGCTGACGGAAAGATCGATTTCGCTGACAAGAGCGTAACAGAGAATACTCGTGTATCTTACCCGATCAACCACATCGAGAACATCGTTCGCCCTGTATCTTCTGCACCGGCAGCTAAGAACGTAATCTTCCTGTCCGCAGATGCATTCGGCGTACTTCCTCCTGTATCAATCCTGACTCCAGAGCAGACACAGTACTACTTCCTGTCTGGATTCACAGCAAAACTTGCTGGTACAGAGCGTGGAATCACAGAGCCAACACCAACCTTCTCCGCTTGCTTCGGTCAGGCATTCCTGGAGCTGCATCCAACAAAATATGCAGAGGAACTGGTTAAGAAGATGGAAAAGAGCGGCGCAAAGGCTTATCTTGTAAACACAGGATGGAATGGAACAGGAAAACGTATCTCCATCAAAGATACTCGTGGTATCATCGACGCTATCCTGAACGGCGATATCAAGAACGCACCTACAAAGAAGATCCCATACTTCAACTTTGAAGTACCTACCGAGCTTCCAGGTGTTGATCCAGCAATCCTTGATCCTCGCGATACGTATGCTGACGCTTCCGAGTGGGAGACAAAAGCTCAGGATCTGGCTGGCAGATTCATCAAGAACTTTGCTAAATACGAAGGAAATGCTGCAGGAAAAGCACTTGTTTCCGCAGGTCCTCAGAAATAAATCATACTGCATTGATAAGCGGCGCCTTCTGGCGCCGCTTTTTGATGCGGACGAAAAAACAGAGCATCTGGAAGGGAAGAGAAGCGGATGATTTACAAGGTTTTGAGAATTGAGGAGGACATCGATTTTGGATGTGAGGAACGCGCGGATGACAGCCCGGTGATGGCAATTGTCACACTGCAGGATGAAAATGGTTCCAAACAGAGGATTCGCGTGGCAGATCAGTTCCTGTATGACAACGGCATCGACGAAGAGGATGATGTGGTGATCCGCGAAGACGGCAAGCCTCAGAAATGCTGATAGAATAAAGGTAAAGGAGAAGGTGAAAAGAAATGGCAGGCTATTTGATTAAAGATACCACACGGGAAGAACGCCAGAAAATCGTGGAGGAATCTCTGGGGAATATCTCGGCGAACTGTGATGGATGTATGGCAGGATTGGCAGAGATGTACCAGGATTACATTGATGGCAAAAAAGAAATCCGTGAGATTAACATGGAATTCAATGCGAGATATGCACGCGGCGATATGGACAGGGGAGAGAGCAGAAGCTGCGGATATGCTTACGGCGCAGAATAGAGAAAAAATAGACTTTATGTACTTTTTATGATATGATAATTGAGAAAAGTGATAGCAAGAGGAACAAGAAATGCATCATGCTGTCACTTTTTTTGACTTTAACCGTTGAGGTGTCTAAATGGAATAGAGAAAAGAGATACAGCAGATCAATACAGACTATGGAGGAAGCAGATATCCAGGTATCCTCATAAAAAGTATTTTGTATCAACAACGGTGAGAATGTGAGGTAACATAAAAAAATATCGTTGGGAGGAAACTAACAGATGAAACAAGACATGATTGTAATTCTGGATCTCGGAAGTACAGAGAATACGGTATTGGCACGTCAGATACGTGATCTGGGTGTGTACAGTGAGATTCATCCGCATGATATCACAGTGCAGGAATTGAATGCGCTGGACAATGTCAAGGGAATTATTTTAAACGGCGGTGAAAACCGCGTGGTAGACGGGAAAGCTGTGGAAGTGCGCCCAGAGCTGTACAGCTGCGGATATCCGATTATTTCGGTCGATTATCCTTCCTCACAGTGTGAGAAAAAGTATGCGGCGCTTCCGTCGGAGGAGGAACTTCGAGAGTTCGTGTTTGGCGAATGCCATGCTGATGCCAACTGGAATATGAAAAACTTTATTGAGGATCAGGTGGAACTCATCCGCAAGCAGGTAGGCGACAAAAAAGTGCTTCTTGCCTTATCTGGAGGCGTGGACTCTTCTGTTGTGGCTGCCATGCTGATCAAAGCGATTGGACAGCAGCTGGTGTGCGTTCATGTCAATCACGGGCTGATGCGAAAGAATGAGTCCGAGAGTGTCATAGAGGTGTTCCGAAATCAGCTTCACGCGAACCTGATCTATGTGGATGCCACAGAGAGATTCCTCGGAAAGCTCGAAAATGTGGCAGACCCGGAAGAGAAACGCAAGATTATCGGCAGTGAATTTATCCGTGTCTTTGAGGAAGAGGCAAGAAAACTGGAAGGTATCGATTTTCTCGGACAGGGAACCATCTATCCTGATATCATCGAAAGCGGCACGAAGACAGCGAAAATGGTAAAATCACACCACAATGTAGGAGGTCTTCCAGAAGATCTGCTGTTTGAACTGGTGGAACCGCTCAAACAGCTATTTAAAGATGAAGTGCGTGCCTGCGGTATTGAGCTGGGACTTCCAGCATCTATGGTATACCGTCAGCCATTCCCGGGACCAGGACTCGGCGTGCGCTGCCTGGGAGCAATCACGAGAGATCGCCTCGAAGCAGTCAGAGAATCCGATGCAATTCTGCGTGAAGAATTTGCAAAAGCCGGATTGGATAAAAAAGTATGGCAGTACTTTACCGTTGTACCGGATTTCAAATCAGTCGGCATGAAGAACCATGCAAGATGTTTTGAATATATGGTTATCATCCGCGCGATCAACACAGTAGATGCGATGACAGCAAGCATTGAAAAGGTAGATTGGGATGTACTGGAGAAAGTCACAAACAGAATCCTGGCAGAAGTAGACAACGTAAACAGAGTATGCTACGATATGTCGCCAAAGCCACCAGCTACGATTGAGTTTGAATAGAAGTCAAATCCTCGGAAAAGTCTGTATTTATGGGCTTTCCCGGGGATTTATTTTTGTCTCTGGAGTGCAAATGGAGTTAAAAATTATTTTTTTTACTAGCCGGATTTCTTGAATAGTCAAGGTTTTCCGGAATATCATTACATTTCCAAAAGAGAATATCGGGAAATTTTTATAGAACAGTTTGTTTTGATGAAGTAGTTTTCATCAGAGCAGGCTGTTTTTTTATTGCTTTTGAATGTGTAAGGAAATTTTACCTGTGGAAAATTTGCAAAATTTCGGAAAAATGTGTCCGAAAATCCTCCCGCCAGTCCGGTGTACATGAAGAGAAAACTTTCGGAACACAAAGGGAGGAAGTGGAAAGTTTGGGGGTGGCATATGAAGAAATCAGAGACGGATACAGAATTGCCATTGAGACACCTCTGGCAGTTACCAGTCTGATCGTAAACCATGCATCTGTATTTCGTGATTATGAGATCGTAAAAGGTGGAATGGATGATGTATTTATCACAGTGACAGGGAAAAAACTGGGAGGTGAGCAGTAATGAGAACATTTATAACATTGATTGACAGAAATCGAAAACTTTTTTTCAGGGATAAGGGAATGCTTTTATCCTCTTTGAGCATCCCTATTATCCTGATTGTTTTGTATGCGACGTTTCTTGAGAAGGTGTATAAGGATTCTTTTACCACCAATATTCCCGCAGTGGTGGATATTTCAGAAAAGCTGATCAATGGAACGGTTGCAGGACAACTTGCGGCAGCCCTTCTGGCAGTCAGTTGTGTGACGGTCACCTTTTGTGTCAATCTGACAATGGTACAGGACCGGGCTTTGGGAGTACGGAAAGATTTTGATGTATCGCCGATCAGAAAACCCATGGTCTATCTTGGGTATTTCTTTTCCACGGTGCAGAATTCCCTGATGGTGAATCTGTTAGCCTTGGTACTTTGCCTCGGATACATAGGGATCATGGGCTGGTATCTGACAGTGATGGATGTGGCTCTGTTGATTCTGGATTTGCTTATTCTGGTTTTATTTGGTGCAGTTTTATCCAGCATTGTCTGCTATCCGCTGAAAACACAGGGACAAATGTCGGCAGTAGGAACGATTGTCAGTGCCGGATATGGATTTGTCAGTGGAGCATATATGCCAATCTCCAACTTTGGAGAGGGACTGCAGAGAGTCATGAGTTATCTTCCGGGGACATATGGAACAGCATTGATAAAAAATCATATGCTTCGGGGTGTGTTTGCAGAGATGGAAACAAAAGGTTTCCAGGTAGAGGTTGTCAATGGAATTGCGACTTCCCTGGATTGCAATCCGACATTTCAGGGAAATGTCGTTGAACCGGAGTATATGATGCTGATTATGATCGGAACGGTTGTGCTGTTAGGTGGATTATACTTACTGATTACGGCATTGCCGGAAAAAAGTAAACGGTAAATGACTTTCGCAGGAAATGGAAGGTGGCATCTATGACACGGGACGGGATGTACTTTGAAGTGCCAAATAAAAATGGAAACGTGTGGCCAGGGAATCTGTGTGCGGCATATACACCCAGGGAAGATGCAATAGATAGCCTGAAAGAATGCTGGTATTGCAGATATGCGGATTTTCATTTAAAAGAAGAACGAGCCCTGGAGATAGGAATATGCAAATGGCCGCATAAAGTTTTGTAAAAGGAGAACGAGGTTGTAACATAATGAGTGTTTTTTCGAAAAATGATAATATATCAAGCTTTGAAAAAAGGAAAAGAGACTGGAAAATATGGTTTCTATACTTTCTGTCCTTTTGCTTTATTGGCTGGTTATATGAGGTACTGGTTTTTAAGTTTGAGTTAGGATATGGATTTGTGAATCGTGGGTTTTTATTTGGACCCTGGCTTCCGGTTTACGGTGTCGGAGGAATGATGATCCTTTTATCAATGAATAAATTGAAAACGAGAAAGATAAGGATAGGGCAGGTCAATATTACCCCGCTTTTGTGTTTATTCTCCATTATACTTTTGTGCACAGCAGTGGAGTTATTAACAAGTTATCTTATGGAATTTGCTATGGGTTCCTGGCTTTGGGATTACACGAATGAGGGGCCGAATTTTCAGGGGCGTATTGCATTGAAATCAAGTGTACGTTTTGGACTTATTGGGATGGCTGTGTTATATGGAGTATGGCCTGTTTTGGACAAACTATTTGTGTCACTGAAAAATAAGAGACCACAAGTATTTGGATTGATCAGCTATTTGCTGATTGGCTTGTTTCTTATGGATGTGATAGCAAGGTTTTTTGTTGGTGGAAATTATGTTGGGCCATAATTTGGGAAAAAAGAGCTGAATTGATTTACACCGATATGGTTTCTGGTTGAGGAAATAGTGGAGGAATGATTCATTTATTGTTACATTCAAGTTCTATAACTTTTGGGCATTGTAATTCAAAGTATCTGGGGATTACAAAAGGAGGAGAACCGTTCGTTGGATTTGAAAAATGGAGATAAAAAATGAACAAGAAGATCAGAAGTATTTTACAATTATTACTGGCGGCAGGTCTTTGCGTACCTTTATAAATTTTGGTACATGAATTGGGACATTTAATTGTTATGTTGTCAGCGAGTTCTACAATTGAAAATTTTAGTATACTGACAGCCCATGTGACTGCGACCGGTGGAAATTATACGAAAGCCGGCGAATTATGGCTTCAGGCAAATGTTTTTTCACAGGATTATCATCCTTTGGTAGTGAGTGCTTCGGCTGTGATTATAATTGGAATTAGTATCGTTATCATAGTGAAAAAAGATATTATTTGGACGGTCATAAAAATTGTGAAAGAGAAATAAATCATTCTTACGCAAAGGTAAATGCTATGAAGATAGGAAAGTGATGAAGATGGAGATTGAGAACAATGATACAATGGATTAGAAAATTTGATTTAAGAAAAGCAGGAATAATCAGTGCTACCGTATTTAGTTTTATATTTTTCGAGAGGTTAATAATTCATTAAAGCGAAGGAATGAAAAAAATGAGAATTGTAATGTTGAATGGACAGAATCATAAGGGAAGTACTTATCATATCGGACGAATGATTGGGGATAAGATTCCCGGTAATAATGAAATCAGAGAATTCTTCTTCCCGAGGGATCTGAATCATTTTTGTGTGGG
>JALEVQ010000003.1 GCA_022788205.1 Robinsoniella sp.
AATAAGCTGGAAATCTATAAATTAAAGGAAAAATTGAAAGCAAGGGATCCTGAATCTACACTTTCAGAAATGGAAGATATGGCTTTTCTGAGTGATCTGGGACTCATTAAATATGATGCGGGGGATTTGAAGTTAACGATAGCTGGATTACTTTTTGTAGGAAAAGAGCAGGCAATTCATCGGCTACTTCCGCAGGCAGAGGTTATTTATCTGCATTATTCGCAGTCAAATTTGGAAGAATACGATGCAAGACTGGATATGACAGCGCCGATTATTTCTGTAATTGACAGACTTTCTGAGAAGATACAGGATGCGAACAGAATTGTAAATGTTCAGGTGGGACTTTTTCGATTGGAAATTGTTGATTTTTCAGAAAGGGTGTTTCAGGAAGCACTGTTGAATGCTCTGGCGCACAGAGATTATCAGAACCAGGCGGCTGTATATGTGAAACATTATCCTGATAAAATTGTGATTGAAAATCCAGGAGGATTTCCAGAAGGTATTACGGAACATAACATTATTACACATCCTTCCGTGCCACGGAATAAGCTGATTGCTGAAACATTGCAACGGTTAAAATATGTTCAGAGAACAGGACAAGGTGTAGACATTATTTTTAGAGATATGGTGTCTTCCGGCAAACCATATCCGGAATACAGAGCATATAATGATGCAGTGTCACTGTCAATCTATAGTGCTATCGATGACGTGGAATTTGTGAAGTTTGTGGCTAGAGAACAAAATTTACGTCAAAGAAATTTTTCGCTTTCTGAGTTGATGATTTTGCGTTATTTAACAGATAATCGTAGGATTTCTCTTGCCATAGCAACAAATCTAATACAGGGAACAAGAGATATGGCTCAAAAAAGTCTTAATAGTTTAATAAGGGATGGCTTGATCGAGGTGTCCGGAAAGGAGTATATGCTGACTGCCAAAATGTATGAGGCAGTAAAGTCGGATATTGAATACACTCAGGATAAAGTTTTACAATATGTAAAAGCAAAAGGACGTATTATAGAATACGTGCAAGAAACAGGAAGTATAACAAACGCACAAGTGCGGGAATTGTGCGGCTTTACAAGACAACAAGCTCGTTCAACGTTAGAGAAAATGCAGATAGAGGGCGTGATAGTACTTTTGGGAAAGGGTAGATACGCTAAATATGTAGCAAGGGAAAGGACTCGTTAGGAAATTTAACGTGTTTTCAATGCGTTTTTAATGCGTTTTAATGCGTGTGAAACGCATTAGAACGCATTAAAAGTTTGTCCAAAGAGAAGTCTTTGCTTTTCTGTGATCCTCTGTTATAATAAATCCATGGCAACATTCTGGCAACAGTTTTTCAGAAAGCCAATGGAAATTATGTAATAGAAATAAAAACAAGGCATATTGCAAGTAAAACCTTAATTAATTCCGTTAAGTTTTTGCTTTGCCTCTGTTGAGGACAGAGTGTGACATCAGAAATGACGTTCACGCTCTGTTTTTTTATAATGCTTTGGATAATGGAGAACGAAACTATAAAATAGACACATTTGCCTGTATAATACGTCTATCCGTCAAAGAAAATGACACGTATAATATGGGTAAAGATAAAGGGCGCAGACAATCGCGCAGGTGGGGAGTACTGTGACTTTAGATTGAAACGATAAATTATTTAGAGATAAATGTGAATGGGAAAGGAGCAATAATTATGAAAATATATGAGTATGTGAACGTTCATATTGGGAAATTTTGCGGTGCAAAATCAGAAGAGCATAGGGCTATTATTGATGAATATGCAGCAAAAGGTTATCGTTATGTGGGGTATATTCCCACAAACATCAGTGATTATGGAAAAATAAAGGATATGGATTTGGTTTTTGAAATAGAAAGATAACTTCCAGGTGAACAAAATCGCTGCGATGTGCCGCCAATTCTGGCATACACCGCAGCTTTTCTTTGCCGTGCCCTCGCTCTTTCTATGGATATGCCGATCCATTTTCGGCGTATTTTTTGTCATATAATTTTATTGTTTTGTCGATATGCTCTGGGCGAAACATGGAATACTTTTTTGAATGCGCGGGAAAAATGAAGCTGATTGGGATAACCGACCTGCACACTGATATCACCGATGGACAGATCCGTAAGCTTTAACAGTTCTGCCGCTTTGGACATGCGGTAGCGGATCAAAAATTCCTGAGGCGGCTGTCCCATGGTTTCCCTGAAGATTTTTCCGAAATAGCTGCGGTCCAGGTTGCAGCGCTTTGCCATGTCCTCCACGGTGAGCGGAAGGGCATAGTTTTGCTCGATAAAGGTGACGGCTTCTTTTGTGTAGAACTCGGAGAGCTTTCCTCCTTGCACAGTGCGTTTTTGGGAGGAACCTCGCAGCAGGGCATCCATAACGAGATAGAGATGTCCGATGAGATGGAGGGAAGGCTCCTGACCGTGATTTGCGAGATAAAGAAGTTCATTTTTCAGGCGCTCGCCGTCTTCGGGAGATTTGGGAAAATAGATCGGGGAGTCCGACGACAGACCGGAGCTTTCTAGGATTTCTTTGGCGCGCAGACCGCCAAATTCTATCCAGGTGTATTCCCAGGGATCGTCCCGGTCGGCAAAATAGGTATTGATTCTCCCAGGCTCGATGAGAAAACCGCAACCGGGACCGATTTTATACTCTTTGGAATGATTTGAGGTATCGTCTGTGAGCAGTGTACCCTTTCCGGAGATGACGTAGTGGAAAAGATAATTGTTGCGGACAAAGGGACCGTAAGAGTGGAGGGAACGGCATCTTTCATACCCGTACTGGACCAGGGAGAGATCCATAAAACATTCATCTGAGAAGATGTGAAACAAGAGGTTAAGCATATTTTATCTCCTTTGTAAGAAAAAATTGGTGATTTTTGACAAAAAAAGTGTGAAAAATCTGTAAAAAAGCGCTGAAATTATTGTTTTTTTCTTTATTATATACCCAAATACATACTAACTTCAACTATATTCTTGAAAAATAGCATAGTGGTATAAAAGTGGTTCCATTGGAGCATTTACGCTTCAAAAGTGGAGTGATAGAATTTTATTATCAAAAAGCTTCTCAGACAGAAAAGCTCAGGTAGACGTATCTGGGAATAATCAAAACCATGGTTGAGAGAACTGGGACAAGGAAAGGAGAATAAAATGAACAATAAAAAAGCAGTTGTTGTTTGTTCAGCAGCAGTGTTTTCATCGGTAAGTCTGCTCCTTGGTGGTTGCGGGAAAGAATCAGACAATGGAAAGATTCAGATTGAGATGGTTCAATACAAACCCGAGGCAGTTAAGGCTTTTGAAGAAATGGAAAAGCGTTTCAACGAATCCCATGATGATATTGAACTGAAGATTGAGTCACCAAACGATGCCATGACAGTTCTCAAGACACGTTTTATTAAGGAGGATGTGCCAGATATCATCGGTATCGGCGGTGATATCAATTATTCGAACTTTGTGGATTCGGACATGCTGGCGGATATTTCTGACTTTGAAGGACTCTCAACAATCAAGCAGGCATACCTGGATATTGATAAAAATCTGGAGTTTGTGCCGATGGAAGGTACCTATGCCGTTCCTTATGTGGCGAATGCGGCAGGTATCCTGTATAACCGCACGATGTTTCAGGAAAATGGGTGGGAAATCCCGACCACATGGGATGAATTTATAGAACTTCTGGAGACGAGCCAGGCATCAGGACAGCTTCCGCTGTATTTCGGATTTAAAGATACCTGGACTTGTCTGGCGCCGTGGAATGCGATGGCATGTGATCTGGCACCGGCAGATGTTTGTCAGCAGGTAAACAAGGGAGAGACAACTTTCGCAGAAGAATACAGAGAATTATCTGAGAAAATCTTGCAGCTTTTGCCATATGCACAGGCAGATCCGTTTGCGTACAGCTATAACGACGCATGTACCGCTTTTGCAAGGGGTGAATCGGCAATGTATTGTATCGGAAGTTATGCGGTTCCTCAGATTCTGTCTGTCAATCCGGATTTGGATATCGATTCCTTCGTATTCCCGGCAAATGACAACGCAGATGAGCAGCTGCTCAACTCTGGTATTGACCTGCAGTTTTGTGTCATGAAAGATTGTAAGAACAAAGAGGCAGCATATGAAGTGTTAAATTTCCTTTTGGAGGATGAGTCCATTCAGATTTATCTGGATGAACAGAATGCAGTGCCGTGTAAAGACAGTGACTTTACACTTCCTTCCATGCTGGACGGCATGAAAACATACATCGATGAGGGAAAGATGGTGGACTATCAGGATCACTACTATCCATCTGAGATGAGTGTGGATGCTTTGATTCAGACTTATCTGATGGAAGGCGACACGGATGCATTTCTTGAAAACTTTGACAAACAGTGGATCCGCTATAACCGAGATCTGATCCGCAAGGTTCAGAACTATGAAGCAGAACACAGTTCCGATGAAAGGAGTGAAAGGTAATGAAAAACGATAGAAAACGTACCTGTATGATGATTACGATACCGATTCTGGTATTGTTCTTCACCTTTAATACACTGCCGCTTCTGAAAGGTTTTATGTACAGCTTTACAAACTTTAAGGGCTACGGTGACTATGACTGGGTTGGTCTTCGAAATTATATCGATCTCTTCCAGGACGCACGCGTCGGAAAATCGTATCTGTTTACGTTTAAATTTGCCCTTGTGGGTACGATCCTTGTGAATGTGATCAGTCTGATTATGGCGCTTGCATTGAACAGCAAAATCAAATTTAAGAGCGCACTGCGTGGAATTTACTTTATTCCAAACATTCTGGGCGGTCTTGTTGTGGGCTATATTTTTGGATTTATTTTTACTTATATTCTTCCGGCAATCGGAAAAGCAGCAGGGATTGAATTTTTAAGCAGCAGCTGGCTTTCCAGCACAAAGTGGGCATGGTTTGCCATCGTGATCGTTGCGGCATGGCAGTCGATCGCAATGAACACGATCATCTATATTTCCGGTCTTCAGACAGTCCCGGAGGATGTATATGAGGCAGGCTCTATTGATGGAGCTACTGGATGGACAAAGTTTAAAAATCTGACCTTCCCACTGATCATGCCGTTTTTCACGATCAACATGGTACTTTGCATGAAGAACTTTCTGATGGCATTTGACCAGATCATGGCATTGACAAAAGGTGGTCCTGCACAGAGCACAGAGTCGATTTCCTTCCTGATTTATCAGAACGGTATGGGCGGCGGACAGTTTGGTTTCCAGAGTGCCAATGCAGTGATTTTCTTTATTGTCATTGTGGCAATTTCTGTATTCCAGCTTACATTCTTCGGGAAAAAGGAGGAGCAGTTATAATGAAAAAGAGAAATTCAGCAGAAAAAATAAACTGGCCGATCACTATTTTGCTGATCGTGGGCTGCGTGACGGTATTTTTCCCTCTCTATATGGCTGTGATCATTGCGTTTAAGCAGCCTTCAGAGATGACAAATGATATTGCTGGAGCACTGGCTTTTCCATCCTCCTGGGGCTTTGACAATTTTGTCGAAGCAATGAGAGTGACGGATTTCTGGCATTCTCTCGGAAACAGTTTGCTGATCACAATCTCAACAGTGATCCTTGCCATTGTGATTCATTCGCTGGCAGGCTATGCAATCGGAAGAAACATGGGAAAGAGCAAATTTTACCATCTGTCTTACCTGTATATCGTGAGCGGTATGTTTGTTCCTTTTGCTATTTTGATGATGCCTCTGGTAAAGCAGACTTCCCAGATGGGAATCGGAAACTGGGTCGGCGTGATCATCCTCTATGTAGTATTTTACATGCCTATGAATTTGATGCTTTATTCCGGATATCTGAAAAATATTCCGATCGCTCTGGAAGAAGCAGCCAGAGTCGACGGTGCAAGCACATGGAAGACATATTGGAAGATTATTTTCCCGAACATGAAGCCAATGCATGCAACAGTAGCAGTTCTCACTGCACTGAGCGTGTGGAACGATGTCATGACGCCTCTGGTTATCATGTCTGGAACGGCAAAAAATACTTTGCCGCTGGCACAGCTGAACTTCCAGACACAGTTCGGCACGAACTATAATCTGGCATTTGCATCCTACCTTCTGGCATTGATTCCAATCCTGATTTTCTATCTGGTGTGCCAAAAGCAGATTCTCAATGGTGTTGTAAATGGCGCAGTGAAGTGATAAAATATATAAACGGATATGACGCCTGGAGGCGTCACTACCAATCATAAAAGCCCACCGGATTGCTCCGTGCCTGAGGCACTCTCGCAATCCTACCCTGTATTCGCATATCGCCCCGCTCTTTTCAGTCGCGAGGCTTTTATGCTCATACGGGTTAGCGTCTCTAGTGTCCGCGCAGCCAGATGCGCAAGCGCCCTGCCTGCCGTTCGCTGAGACTGGGCTTTTATAGTAAATATAATAGGACACCCCGAAAGAAATAGAATTTCAGGGTGAAGCCTTATAAAAAAATATGTGTATAAAGGAGAAGACCGATGGCCGTATTCTTTGATGAAAAAAAATCTTTATTTACATTATATACAAAAAGCAGCATGTATCAGATAAAAGCGGACGATCTGGGGGTTTTACTGCACACTTACTATGGAAAAAAGACGAAAAACACGGATTATTCCTATCTGATTTTTTGCAAAGATCGCGGTTTTGCAGGAAATCCCTATGATGCAGGTAAGGACAGAACCTATTCGCTGGAAACTCTGCCACAGGAATATCCATGTTTCGGGAGCGGAGATTACAGGAGCAGTGCGCTGAGAATTCGGACTGTCATGGGATACAAGGCAATCGATTTGCGCTATGAGGGATATGAGGTTTTAGAGGGCAAGTATTCCATTCCAGGAATGCCGGCTGTCTATGCACAGGAAGACGATCAAGCGGATACCCTGGTCATCACGATGAGAGATGAGGCGGAATCCATTTTTGTCTATCTCTATTACGGTGTCTTAGAAAATCTTGATGTGATCACGAGAGCTGTGCGGATCGAAAACCGCTCAGAGAAACCGGTTTATCTGGAGAAGGCTGCATCGATGTGTCTGGATCAGATTTATGGTTCGTATGACTGGATGACTTTCTACGGAAAGCATGAGATGGAGAGAGAACTATCCCGCACACCGGTACATCATGGCATACAGTCTGTGGGAAGTGTGAGAGGCAGTTCCAGCCATCACTATAATCCGTTTGTCATTCTTGCCGAGCGCGGTGCGTCGGAGACGCAGGGATCGTGTTATGGTTTTTCTCTTCTTTACAGCGGAAATTTTCTCGCGGAAGCAGAGCTTGATCAGATCAATCAGACAAGAGTCGTCATGGGCATTCATCCGGATCAGTTTGAGTTTGAACTGAGACCAGGGGAGGAGTTCTGGACTCCCGAAGTGGCTATGGCTTACAGTGACAGTGGATTTGAAAAGATGTCTCATATCTATCACGAGACGTACCGAAATAATCTTTGCAGAGGCAAATATAAAAAAGCGAGACGCCCGATTTTGATGAACAACTGGGAGGGCACATATTTTGATTTTAGCGGTGAAAAACTGGCAGAGATGGCAGCGGAAGCGGCAGATCTGGGTGTGGAATTATTCGTCATGGACGATGGATGGTTTGGCAAAAGAGACTCGGATGAGAGTGGACTGGGTGACTGGTATGTGAACGAGGAAAAACTTGGCTGTACCCTGGCGGAACTTTCTGATAAAATTCATGATCTGGGGATGAAATTCGGCATTTGGTTTGAACCGGAATGTATCTCTGAGGACAGTGACCTGTACCGGGAACATCCGGACTGGGCATTCCAAATTCCGGGCAGAAAACCAGTGCGAGGCAGATATCAGCTTGTGCTGGATTTTTCCAGAAAAGAGGTCAGAGATCACATTTTTGATCAGATGAGCAGGGTTTTAGATCAAGTAAAGGTAGAGTATCTCAAATGGGATTTTAACCGCAGTATCAACGATGTCTACAGCGCAGGACTTCCAGCGCACAGGCAGGGAGAGATTTTACATCGCTATGTACTGGGTCTGTATGAATTTTTGCAGAAGCTTTCCGATCGCTATCCGGATATGCTTTTGGAAGGATGCAGCGGCGGCGGCGGACGGTTTGACGCTGGAATGCTGTATTATTGCCCGCAGATCTGGTGCAGCGACGACACCGATGCGATCGAACGGCTGAAAATTCAATATGGCACTTCCTTTGGCTATCCTGTCAGCGCGGTTGGCTCCCATGTATCGGCAAGTCCTAACCATCAGACGGGACGTAAGACTCCGCTTTCTACGAGGGCGACGGTCGCCATGGCAGGGACCTTCGGCTATGAGCTGGATCCGATGAAATTGACGGAAGAGGAAAAGAAAGAGATTCGCGGTCAGATTCAGAATTTTAAAGAATATTACGATTTGATCCAGGATGGCAGATATTTCCGACTGACCAGCCCGTATGAGGAGGAAGCGTATACAGCGTGGGAATTCGCCTCAGAAGACAGCAGCGAAGCACTGGTGAGTGTTGTCTCTGTGAAGACGTATGCCAATGCAGCTCCGGTCTATGTGAAACTGCGAGGACTGAAAGAGGATCAGTTTTACCTGATGGAGGGAAAACGATATCTGGGCGGCGCACTGATGTATGGAGGATTCCGGCTGCCTGCATTCCGCGGAGAATACGAAAGCTGGAATTTCCATTTTGTGATGGAAAAGTAATCGGGTATCCAAGAGATCACTCGGATGGCTCTTTGAATATTCGAAAACGTTTGGAGAGATAGA
>JALEVQ010000005.1 GCA_022788205.1 Robinsoniella sp.
TCAATCGTAGCCGGTGGTTTTCCCGTGCAGTCATACAGCACTCTGTTGACTCCCTTCACTTCGTTCACGATTCTGCTTGTCACTTTTCCGAGTACCTCCCACGGAATCTCTGCTGACTCTGCCGTCATGAAGTCGGTTGTGTTTACGGCTCTCAGGACCACTGCGTAGTCGTATGTTCTCTCATCTCCCATACAACCTACCGATCTCATGTTGGTCAGTGCTGCAAAGTATTGTCCCAATCCTTTGTTGGCTCCTGACTTTTCCAGTTCTTCTCTATAGATTGCATCGGCTTCCTGCACGATGTGTACTTTTTCCTCTGTCACTTCTCCGATGATGCGCACGCCCAATCCTGGTCCCGGGAATGGCTGACGATACACAAGGTATTCTGGAAGTCCTAATTCCAGACCTGCTTTTCTGACTTCATCTTTAAAGAGCATTCTCAAAGGCTCGATGATTTCTTTAAATTCTACGTTCTCAGGGAGTCCTCCCACGTTATGGTGTGATTTGATCACGGCTGATTTTCCCAGTCCGCTCTCGATCACATCCGGATAGATCGTTCCCTGTACTAAAAAGTCAACAGCGCCGATCTTCTTTGCCTCATCCTCGAATACGCGGATGAATTCTTCTCCGATGGTTTTTCTCTTTCTCTCCGGCTCTTCGATCCCCTGTAATTTATCATAAAAACGCTGCTGTGCATTGACGCGGATAAAATTCAGATCATATTTTCCATCTGGTCCGAAAATCGCTTCCACTTGATCTCCCTCATCTTTTCTGAGGAGACCGTGATCTACAAAAACACATGTCAGCTGTTTTCCAACTGCCTTTGAGAGCAAAACGGCTGCCACAGACGAATCCACTCCGCCGGAAAGGGCACAGAGCACTTTTCCATTTCCAACTTTTTCGCGGATCGCCTTGATGGAAGTTTCCACGAAAGAATCCATTTTCCAGTCACCTTTACATCCGCACACATTGTAGACAAAGTTAGAGAGCATTTTCGTTCCTTCTTTTGTGTGCACTACCTCTGGGTGGAACTGTACCGCATACAGTTTCTTTTCCGGCATCTCCATCGCTGCGACCGGGCATACCGAGGTATGTGCCACAATATCAAATCCCGCCGGAGCCTTCTCGATATAATCCGTATGACTCATCCAGCAGATTGTGCGCTCTGAAACATTTCTAAACAGTTCTGATGAAGTATGAATGTCCACTTCCGTCTTGCCATATTCACTGACCGGAGCAGTCGCAACCTTTCCGCCCAACAAATGAGCCATCAGCTGCGAACCGTAACAGATTCCAAGAATCGGTATTCCCAATTCAAAGATTTCTTTTGAGCAAGTTGGTGAATCTTCCGCATAAACACTGTTTGGACCTCCTGTAAAGATGATCCCTTTTGGATTCATTTCTTTAATCTTTTCAAGACTAAGACTGTACGGATGTACTTCACAATACACATTACATTCTCTCACACGTCTGGCGATTAACTGATTGTACTGACCACCAAAATCAAGTACGATTACCATTTCTCTTGCCACTGATTTTCCTCCTTCAGCATATCTGTACTCTGTTTCTTTTCCTGTTTTTCCCAAAATTTCAGAAGATTGATATCATATATTCTTTATCACAGATAAGCGGTCGATAAAGGAAAAACTGTCGGCTTTTCTTCCAGCTTTCCAGGATAAAGAATAAATTTTATTATAAAATATCCCTTTATCGTTGGCAAGTAGTTTTCCTAAAATTTATTTAGATTTTTCTCCCATTTTTTCACCGTGCCCTGCACCTTGCGCAAGGCGATTGATCTGAGTCGCCATATAACCTGCCCCAAATCCGTTGTCAATATTGACAACTGCGATGCCCTCCGCGCACGAATTCAACATCGTCAGCAATGCCGAGAGACCTCCAAAATTTGCCCCATATCCGACCGATGTCGGCACTGCAATCACAGGCTTATCTACCACCCCTGCGATCACCCCTGCGAGTGCCCCTTCCATTCCGGCCACGGCAATCACACAGTTTGCCCTCTGAATCTGCTCCATTTTGGCAAACAGCCGATGAATTCCCGCAACTCCGACATCGTAAATTCGTTCCACTTTACTTCCAAAAAATTCTGCGGTCACCGCCGCCTCCTCAGCAACCGAAATGTCAGAAGTGCCGCCCGTACACACTGCTACCAGACCGATTTTCTCATGTTCATCAAATTTTAAGGTGATTGTGTGCGCCATCGGGTCATAGACCGCTTCTGGAACATATTGTTTCACATAGTCAAACTGCTCTTGTGAAGCTCTTGTTCCCAGGACATTGCTTTTTCTGTGCGCAAAACTCTCATAGATCTTTGCCAAATGTTCCTGACTTTTTCCCGCACAGTACACCACTTCTCCAAATCCCGAGCGCAGGGCGCGGTGGTGATCCAGCTTTGCAAATCCCAGGTCTTCATATGGCAATGTTTTCAGGTACTGTTCTGCATCTTTCAATGATATCTCATCATTTTTTACTTTCTGCAATAATTCATGAATTTCCATGATGATCATCTCTTTTCTATTTTATTTTATCTCTGACACTCATTCTCATGTGATGCCAATTTCTTTTTCTGCCTCGCCCCACAAGATTCGAAACAGAAATGACCTCTTTGGTTTAACCATATTTAATCATCAATACGACCATTTGTAAAGATTTTACTGCAAAAGCCCAGTCTCAGTGGACGGCAGACGGCGCGCTTGCGCACCCGGCTGCACGGCACAATCCGGTGGGCTTTTATATTAAATTTATCCCTAGTTTTCTGATATATTTTCTGATATACTCTTTTATAGTATCTTTTATAATTTGCATTGACGCCGTCAGGCGTCATGTCCATTTGATTAGAATTGAAAAACATTGGATGATATGGGGAGGTCTTATTTTGACAGAACAACTTATTTCTTATTTTGACTCTTATGTAAAGGATGGCATCTGCATTGCTTTTTCTGGCGGTGTTGACAGTTCTCTTCTGCTCAAAGCAGCGTGTCTTGCGGTTGCCAGAAATCCTCTTACTGAAAAAAAGCCCGTGCTCGCTGTAACTTTTGAGACACGGCTTCACCCACATGAAGATACGGAAGATGCCGCAAAACAGGCCCAACAATTCGGCGCACTTCACCGCGTTGTAAAAATCGACGAGTTTTCCAACGCGGAAATCACCAAAAATCCTGTCAACCGCTGTTATCTGTGCAAACATTTTTTATTTGAGACGCTGAAAGAAGAAGCATCTCATCTCGGATATGTAAATGTATTTGACGGCAGCAATGCAGATGACACCAAGGTTTACCGCCCCGGTCTTGCTGCTCTAAAAGAATTGCAAATCAAAAGTCCCCTGATGGCACTTGGCTTCACCAAAGAAATAGTCAGACACTGTGCCGCCGAGTTTGGTTTGTCCACCTCATCGAAACCTTCCACCCCCTGCATGGCGACACGTCTTCCCTACAACACGCCTTTCGACTATGAACTTTTAGACCGTATCCATTCAGGAGAATCTTTCTTGCGTGAACTTGGTTTTTACAACGTGCGCCTGCGCTGCCATGGCGATCTGATCCGCCTGGAAGTCGATGTCGCAGATCTTCCGAAAGTACTCGAACATCGTGAGGAAATCTGCACTCAGCTGAAATCTCTTGGATTTCGGTATTTAACCCTAGATCTGGAAGGATTTCGCTCTGGAAGTATGGACCAAAATCTAAAAAAATAATCTAAATTTCAGACGAATGGAACTAAAGAAGCTGAGAGCAACTTGAAATATTTCCATTTGATAGATGAGACAGTTTTTCTGATCTTCTAGCTCAGCTTCTCTAGTTCCTCCATCAGCGCCCTTTTTTGCTTATAACGCTTTTTCCAGTCTGCGACAATCTGATCCACTACCTCCGCACCGCCTGGATATTTTTTCATTTTCTCTAAATGTTCTCTCATCTTTTTATATTTTTCTCTTCCCCTTGCGCTCGGCACCATGTGGACGAGACAATCCGCATACAGCTTCAACATTTCTCCCGGAAACTTTCTGCGCAGAATTTGTTCATACTGGTCAATGGAATCCAAATGTTTTTCGTTTCCCAACTCCTGTATCAATGGCAAAAACATCTTTTCTTCCACCAGAATCTGACGCCGAAAATATGGCATCTGTACTTTTTCCAGAATTTCTTCGCGCACTATGATCCATTCTTTTGCGTCAAAAGTACTTCTGATTTTTCTCCAAAGTTCTTTGCTATCCTGATGGTAGACGAGAAAATATTCGATCATCTTTTCACAATACTCTTTTTTTCTGCCCTGAGCCTGATACAGATCTGTCAGCCATCTGCAATATTTTTCCTGCCACTCGGCAAGATTTTGATCCATCTGGACACTCTCCTCAATCATCTTCTCCGCGTCTTCATACGCCTGCTTCTGGATCTTCTTCTGAATCTCCATCTGTCGAATTTCTGGCACACTCCAAAACTTAATCCGGTATTTTTCGCATTCTTCTCCCGGATAAGAAAGCTGCTCCATAATCTGAAGCCGTCTGGCGACATCTTCTCTCCATCTGCGCTGTCTCCAGTCAGCTTCTTTTTCTGTCCTTCTGTCTTTCTCTTGTTTCCCTTTTCTTTCCTTTTCTTCCTTTCTTCTCAGTTCTTTCTCTTCCTTTTCGATTTTTTCATTCAAAAGAGTCAACTTTCTCTCCAAAGACAACGTCTCCGTGAAATGTTCCAGCACAAAATCGTACCATTTTTCTTCAAAATCTTCTTCTGTTTTTGCCGAAAGTCTCCCCGAAATCCACTCATAAATTTCTTTTTCGAGCGCTCTGTCTCTCGTTTTCAAAATCTTGTCCAGATAAGAAATCGCGTCATCACACACCATCTGCCCTACACGTTCGGAATCTTCTATCTTCACTTTTTCCATCAAATCCAGCATATAAGAAATCAATTCAAAGGCAGCTTTTTCGTTTCCATAATCAATCATTTTCTCGATCTTATCCTCAAAAAAACATCGAATCCGATCTCTAAATAAGAATGACTTCTGGCTGTCAATCAAGCCCTCTCTGTCCTCACACTCCAAAAAGATCTGATCAATTTCTTCTCTTCTTCTCTCCAGCTCTTCTGCATGAACCGGGCTGCTCAAAAACAGTCTCAATTCCTTGTCAAACTCCGAAGAATCCTGTACTTTTTTGAAGAGAAATTTCTGCATTTCTTCCTTCTCCATTTCTCCGATCATCTCTTCTAATTCAGGCAGCTGTCCTCTTCGCATTTCTTCTTCCTGTTCTCTCATCGCTTCCAGTTCATACAAGACAGCTGCCATATGCTTACAATGTTCGCCTTTATTTTTGACATAAAAGCAATCACACTCCATCTGCTCTATGTTTTCCCCCGCCATCCTGATCACCACATGGTACACTTCCTCACCCATCACAGTTGCCTCATATCCTGTCTTTGTCTGTGTGATCGACTCTACGCGATGTTCTCTCACATACTTTCTGCCTCTCTCCAGAACATATGGCAGAAAATATCTCTTCCAGTTTAATTCCATAACTGATTCTCCTTCGTTCTTCTAAAATGTTTCGCATAAATTGAAATTCCAATCAAGCTGAGTCCCAGTAAATTCAAGACCCGACAACTTTGACTCTCTATCAATTTAAGCCCCATTATAAAAACGAAATAGATATAAAATTTTATCGTTTTTTGACTCTATTTTTCAAAAATTTTTTTATAACTGGATTTTCCAGTTTATGCTGGCTATGTTACTTTATATCTGCTTTGTCAATTTATACTATTCACGTTACCCTTGTCTGGCATTACAATGATTTCATATTCTGTTGCTGTGTCATATGGAGCTGAAGATACTTCTCCCTTGTCGCATTTCCTCCCCGAATATGACGCTCCGATTTATTGATATCGAGTACTTTCCGCGCTTCACTTGCAAGAGATGGCTGAAACATCTCGAGACGTTCTGTCACATCTTTGTGTACCGTAGATTTCGATACCCCAAACTTCTGTGCCGCCTGTCTCACTGTCGCATTCTTTTCAATAATATAATTTGCTATCTCAATAGCACGTTCTTCAATGTAATCCTTCAAAAGGAAAACCCCCGAACCACTTTTTTACAGTGTATGCGGGGGTTTTTTCAAGTATGATTTGAACCTGCTGCCTTATCGCCAGTCTTTTAACGTTTTTCTGATCATTTCATTTGCCAGTAAAAATTTCCTTTCCATATCCTTGTTGCCATATCCTCTGCTCTTACTTGAAAAGAAGAATACGCTGCGAAAACCAGCGGCGTATCCTTCTTTTCTCTCTCTTTTATTTCTTCTTAACAGGATAGCAGACCTCTGTCACAAATTCATTTGGATCTGAAGTCTCATGAGGGCTGACATGGTAAATATTGAAGGTCGGACCATCGAATTCATACCCGTTGTCTGTCACCCAATTTGCCACAGCTGCCATAATATCACTCATCTGATCGTAAGAACCTTTGCACGTTGCGGATGCGACTGTGACCTCCGGGAGCATTTTAAATTTGACGTGTTCTGTGTCAGGATATCTCCCCTTTACCGTCTTCTGTGCCTCCACATCCACGGAGGATTCTTTGTATTCCTTGTCATAGAAGACCACGCTGCAATAGCATGGATCATCAGGAATCAAATGTAGAGATGCTGTCTCACTGACCAGCACACTCCAAATCATTCCCTCCATGTTTTTCACACTTTAGAATTATCTCAGATAGTCAGCCAGCTCATATACCCTCTCTCTGGTAATTCTTGCGGCCGTGGTGTTTTCTACAAAAGGCTGCATGCTTCCTCCTTGGAATTCAGCCCCTGCTGCTGCCACGGAAGCTTCTTTTGCAAAAATCCATTCCAGCTCTTCATCTGTCAGCCGGCTCATGGCACTTTCCGACAATCTCTCCTTTAATCTGCCCCAGATGGAATTCAGTTCATTATCCCAAAGCATATAAAGTTCACTGGAAAGCTGGTTTAGCTCTGACTGGGAAAGTGTCCCTTTGTCAATCTGCTCTTGCAGTTTCGTCGCCTGCGCTGCAATCTCTTCCAATTCCATATCGATGGCAGCTGCTCTCATCTCGTAGCTCGAAAATCCCTGCTCTGCTGCTTCATTGTAAAGTCCCGTAAACGGCAGCGACGTCTCCTCTGTTCTAGACAAATCATAGTATCCAACCCAGCTCAGGAATCCCTCCGGCAGTTCCTCCAACGGCGCACCCTCCAGATAAAACAGAATCCTATCTGCATCATTCAAGCCATACGGATCCGAATAGAGATACTGGACTCCATCGATAATTTCCGATGTGCCCGCCTCTTTCTCCCATTCCATACTCTCAATGATCGCAGCATACGTATACTCATTCACTTTCACAAGTTCCGAAAACTGTCCTGAAAAATTACACAGATAGAGCGTACCGTTTGGATACTCTTCACCGACAATTCCCATCTCGCTGTCATGATATGTCCCTTCAAAAGAGCCATCCTCATGGATATAGAGAATATTGCTCCATCCGCCTGCACCGCTGCTGAAGCAGAACTCCAAATTTGCGACATCCTCGTAAGAAAATGTCTCCTCTGCCAGTACGCTTCCTGTCTGAATACCGCTTAAAATTCCTGTGACGCACAAAGCTGTCACCCATTTAGCAATCTGTCTGCTCATAAAAAATCCTCCCCTCTTCGTGGAATTTCAATATTATCATACCATAGTCCTCGCAATTTTTGAATACTTTGATGCAATCTTTCGTTATAATTAAGAATTTGTATCGACAATACTTATGATTACTTATTTATTTCAATCTATTTACAAATTTCCGTCAAAGCCTCTCCGCCTGTCACGTCACATGTTTTATCTCTTTTTCTGCAAAATCCACTCGATCAAAAGCTCGATCGCTTCCTTTGCACTTCCGCTTTTTTCCTCGTGGAGCAGATCATGGCGTGCGCCTGGGATCAGGTGAACCTCCACCTCTTTGATTCCAGCTTGATCCATTGCACTTTTCACCCGCTGTACACCTTTTCCGCAATCACCCACCGGATCCTCCTGACCCGACAGCAATAAGATCGGAATTGTCTTATCCCACTTTTCATAAGTCTTCTTTTTCCCCGTTCTTCTCATAGCATCCATCAGCTGATAAAACAGCCCTGCGGAGATATGCTTTCTGCAAAGAGGATCCTCACCGTATGCAGTGCGCTCCGCTTCATCCTCACACAGCCAATCGTACGGTGTCTTGTTTGGGGCAAATTTTTGATTATAATTTTCGAATGACATCTTATCCACCAGAGGTGTGGCACTGTCAAATCCATGCTTTTTGATTTCCCGTTTCACAACCAGCATCAGCACAGAAAGCACCGCTCCCGGCTGATCTCCTGTCCCTAAAATCGCCGCGCCGGCAATCTGATCTTCATAACAACTCAGGTAATCGCGCACCAAAAAAGATCCCAATGAGAAACCCATCATAAAATGAGGCAGATTTAAAAAACGTTTTTTCAGTTCCAGATAAAACAGATGTATGTCCTCGAGGCTTGCCTCCCATCCGCCTTCCCCAAAAGATGCACAGGATAAATCGCCGCCATTGCGCCCATGTCCCCGCAAATCAAAGCCGGCGACAACTATGCCTTTGCTTGTCAGTTTCTCTGCCACCTTCTCATATCTCCCGATATGCTCTGTCATACCGTGCGCAATCTGCAGCACCATACACGGTTCCTTGTCAGGCAGCCAGAGGTTTCCGTGCAGGGACACACCACCCGCGCCTTCAAATCGGATCGTTTCCACTTTCATATCATTTTTCACTCCTTTCAAACTGCTTCCTCTCACGAATCGTTCGGAGATGAGTTATGTCCATTTTACCGTACGGCGCTTTCAAATGCAACAGGACCGCCAATCATAAAAGCCCATCGGATTGCTCCGTGCCTAAGGCACCCCAAAAGAATTTTTAAAATCGGCGTGATAACGCTCTGAAGATATGCTAAAATAGAGGGAAAAGATTCAAAATGAAAAATTGTATTACTCACACAAAGGAGCATCCAAAATATGCACACAGAAAAAAGCAAAAATCCACTGGGCATAAAGCCCACTAAAACATTACTTCGCCAGTTTGCGATACCGAGTATTATCGCGATGCTGGTAGGTTCTCTGTATAATATTGTAGATCAGTTCTTTATCGGACAAAGTGTAGGACCGCTCGGCAATGCGGCGACGAACATCGCATTTCCGCTGTCCATCTCCTGCATTGCCATCGCTCTGTTGTTCGGGATTGGCGGTGCATCCGCGTTTAACATCTCCATGGGCGCCGAGGAGGAAGATCAGGCGACGCAATATATAGCAAATGCAGCCGTCATGCTGACCGTATGCGGTACGGCTCTGCTGCTCATCACAGAGATCTTTTTAGATCCACTGCTTCGCTTTTTCGGTTCCCCTGACGATGTGCTTGCCTATGCCAAAACCTATACCCGCATCACAGCATTCGGCTTTCCCTTCCTGATTCTCACATCCGGAGGCGATCATCTGGTCCGCGCCGATGGTCGTCCTAAGATCTCCATGCTTTGCAATTTAAGCGGAGCGATCATCAATACCGTTCTGGATGCACTGTTTGTGTTCGTCTTCCACTGGGGCATCGCAGGAGCAGCTTTTGCCACGATCATAGGACAATTTTTCTCGGGAATCTCGATTTTATGGTTTCTGTCACACTGTCAGACTGTGACGATTCGCAGGGAACACTTAAAGTTAAAGATAGAAAATGTGCAGCGCATCGCTTCCCTGGGCATGGCATCGTGCAGCAATCAGATTGCCCTGATGATTGTCCAGATCGTCATGAACAATTCGCTGAAACATTACGGCGCGCAGTCTGCATATGGCGAATCCATTCCCATCGCCTGCGCAGGTATTATCAGTAAAGTCAACCAGGTATTTTTATCCTTTGTCATCGGTATTTCACAGGGTATGCAGCCGATTGTCAGTTTTAACTATGGTGCCAAGAAATATGACCGCGTGAAAAAAGCTTATCTGGAGGCGGTATCCGCTGGATTTGTCCTGTCGTTTTTTGCGTTTCTCATGTTCCAGATCGCGCCACGGCAGATTATCTCTATTTTTGGAGATGGAAGTGAAGAATATTTCCGCTTTGCGGTCAATTATTTTCGCATTTACTTATTTTTCACTTTTCTCAACTTTATGCAGCCGATCTCCTCGAATTTCTTTACATCGATCGGAAAACCCAAAAGGGGTATGTTTTTGTCACTGACACGGCAGATTCTGTTTTTGCTTCCACTGCTTTTGCTCTTGCCTCTGGCTTTCGGAATCGATGGGCTGATGTATGCAGGACCGATTGCAGATTTTATGGCATTTGCAGTCACGGTGACTCTCATTGTCAGAGAACTTAGGAAACCAGAGTACCGGACGCATTAAGCTTTACAGTTCAAACAGGCTGATCTGGTGATAGCTTTCCTCTTTTTTGCGCTTGCCAACTTTTTCTCTCTGAAACCATTTGCCTTTTTCCATATTTATAGTATACTTATCCTAAAAAATGGAAATCATCCTCTGTTGTAGATTCAGTTTACAACGTTTTTTCACCTGAGACAATTCCAATCTCTCTGTCCATTCTCTCTGCGGCATCCTGACATTTATAATGCCGTGCAGCCACGCGTGCAAGCGCCCCGCCTGCCGTCCACTGAGACTGCGGCAAGATGAAAGAAAGTAGAAAAGCAACTTATTCGGGAACAGAGGTGTCTTTCTCGAAAGTATGAAAACTTAAAGAAAGGAGAGGTCACTCAAAGAGTAAATATACAGAAACAAAAGCTCAAGGTACAAAAACTTCATCATAAGATAGAGAATATCCGCACCGATTACATAAATAAGACCATCGCAGAGATAGTGAAAACCAAACCATCTTATATAACGATGGAAGACTTAAATGTAAAAGGAATGATGAAGAACAGACATCTTTCAAAAGCCGTTGCATCACAAAAGTTTTACGAGTTTAGAACGAAACTTC
>JALEVQ010000017.1 GCA_022788205.1 Robinsoniella sp.
AGCATGAGACGGATCCGAAGTACGATAGGAAGAAGACTGGAAAAGGAGATACCAGTAATCCTTGCTGTTCTGAAAGTATTATACGATAACGAGATGTTAGATGCAATTGATGAACTTGCCAAATAATGAGAGACAAAGGTCTCTCTCCGTTCATGCGTTTATTCTGATATAGAACTATTGTCCATTGACAAAAAAATCCCTTTATCCTAAACTAAAAGTACTATCAGCCATCCAGAAATTTATCTGGATATTTTTAAGATTAAGGGAGGAATCGTTATGTGTCATGTGAAACGAAGGTACCAATGTATCCTTGCCGCACTGTTGTGCCTGATGCTGTCAACTACCGTCCTTGGCAGCGAGAATGGCTCCGGCAATTCCAGTGCATCAAAAACTCTGGTTTCCGAGCCGATGGCGGAAGATCCGCTGTCCTACACTATCACATCAGACAGTGTTTACATTCAGGATCCCATCGACTTCTGCGGCAGCGCACTGTCTTACAGCGCTATCAGTACGTCCGGCAATTATAATGTGCGAAATTTTACCGGCACAGGAGCGGACAAAGCGGTGATGGAAGCCTATGTGAAGGCGATCTGTGACGGGAACTATAATCTCAGACTGTCACAGGAATATGAGCAGTCTTATTCGTCTAGCTTCTTCAGCTGGGGACTCGACTACACTGGCAGTGGAAATGTCAGCGACACCGTAAACGTCACCTACACAGACAGCAACTGTACCATCTGCATCTATGGTACCATTGAGCGCGACAACATGAAAATAGCGGTTTGGATTCCGCAAAGTATGGAGCAGGTGGATCTGGGGCTGCGCTATGGCGGAGCGAATCAGACAGTCACCATCGCCGGTCCATCCGCATCAGCAGGACTCTATAAGCTGTCTGACGGCTCTTTTGAGACGACCGATGGACGGTTAAGCACAAGCCTTGGCTATGCCACCGTTTTAAGAGATGGAACGCCTTATATCACAGAAGCCACTTTTAAACGTGACAGTCAATCGAGCCGCGATGAACTCTGGGTGCGAGATTTCTATCGCGATGAGACGTTGTTTTTCTGTGCCCCTCAAAACAGACTGATGACCGGGGATGTCTATACGTTAAAAGATTTGATTCAAGAAGCCTCCTGGCTGAACAGAAGCCGAACGGTTCTGGGCAATGCAGATGATTTTGACGACTATACGTGGACACTGTTCTTCGGGGCAGGTCACGATGGCGATTTTATCACGCCGCTGCTGGCAGATTTCAACGAATTTGAAGATCTCACTGTCCGTGTCATGTATTGGGACAAAAATGTCGAGGCAGTATACTACATCTATGCCGAGTTTAACTCCAGCCCGTATGTGATCGAAGCACTGTGCGCCGTGGATTTGAACGGTGGTCAGGCGGCTGTCCATTCCGATGGGACATACAGCATACGCATCGGAGAGACCTTGGATATTGGCTGTCCGACCGAATTCGGCGCGAATTATAATCTGTTCACATGGGAAATCGCGGAGGGAAGCTCTTTCATCGAAATTTCCAACACCATCTCCCAGACCTGCACAGTCAAGGCGAACCGCGCAGGCACAGCCCGAGTGAAGGTGACATATGAATACGGCGTCGATGAGCCAGATGTGCTGACCGGAATTTCCAGAAATGTAAATCGATCCAAAACCTTTGAATATCTGATTACGATCCAGGAATAGGCTCTTTCTCAAGCTTTTATCTTTTTCTCCACAAAAGCATTCTATTGTTTTTGTGGAGAAATCCCTGGCATACGCGATCTGTCTCATTGACCTTTCTTTTACACTCCATATTTTATTTCATCTTCAAAAATCCTCTGCACGTTTCTTCCATAATGTTTCTCGCTTCATCCGGATTGGTGTCCAATTCGCAGCAAGCAGCGTGGAAGTGACCGCCTCCGCCATGAACAGCACAGATCTCATTTGCCGCGATATCCCCGTTTGTCCGCATGGAACATCTCGTCCGACCATCCGGCAGTTCTCGGATCGTCACACCGATCCTGACACCCTCAACCTGTTCCACCATGGAGTTGATTCCTTCCAGTTCAGAGTCCAGAATGTCAGCTGTTTTCAAGTCACAAAGCCGAATCATTCCCGTGAGAATCTGATTGCTGCAAGTAAAGTGAAAGCTTTCTCTGAGAATTTGCTCAATCTTTAAACGTTGCGGCGATTTCAGAAACATATTTCTTCTTCCGATCTGATAAATGTCCGCCCCACATCTTGCGAGTTCCGCAGCAGTCTCAAAAGACTGTACACTCGTGTCTGTTGTCCTAAAGCACATCGTATCCGTGACAAGTGCGGTATATAAGAGGTCCGAAATCTCCTTTGTGACCGGAATTCTCATCGCTTTGATCAGTTTCAGGATAATTTCACTGCATGCTCCACAGTCTGCTTCTACATATTTATAGTCCGCCACAATGGAATTATCTCTGTGGTGGTCGATGCAGAACGTAAAATGCTCATTCTGGAAATTGCCTGTTCTCGCAGGTGATGCCGCATCAACCGCAATATATACCGGATTCTCAAGCACATCCGGCATCACTCTGTCCGTCATAAACCTGTGCACGCGAGGCACCTCATCCCTTCCAACAACCTCACACTTTGCCCCGATGGATTTTAAGGCAAGTGCGAGGGCAAACGATGATCCAATGCAGTCACCGTCTGGACGGATATGGTATACAATTCGAAATTCCTGATATTCTCTCAGTTTCTCTGCCATTTTTTCTATTGAAATATTCATGCTTCTACCTCTTCTTTCCTAATGGGTGATTGATGGAACAAGTCTCAAAAGCGGCAGGAATTACAAGATTCCCGCCGCTAAGTCGACTGTCTTTTATCAGAATTTTCCTCCTCCGCCGCCATGTCTTACTCCGGAAGAGCTTGTATGCGTGCTGCTTCCACCGCTTCTAGAGGAACTTCCACTAGAATTTCCCGTATTTCTCTCGATTCTTCTCTGTGTAACCGTTTTATTGATAAAGCGATCTGTATTGACCCTCAGCATCAGACTTCCGTCTACCGTATAATCCTGTGCTGTTATCTTATTTGTCACTGATTTCAGCTTTTGCTTTTTCGAACATGCCACAATATAGGCAGCAAGGAGACCTATTCCAAGATCTCCAAAAATCCAAAAAGGGGAAACGGACCCTTTCGGCATCTTTCCCACATCATACGGTTCTCCGGTTTTCGCCTGCGTCAGAAAATCATCACAAAGTTTTGCAAACTTCTCAAATGCCCTGGCATATTTTCCATCGCTCAATGATGGCAAAAACTTCTCCGAGATATACTCTATGCCGGCATCCGTAAATGCGGTGATACCATATCCGCAGGTACTGATCCGCCAATCGCGCTCCTCCATACTGATCAACAAAAGAACACCGTCTCGATCCTTGCCCATCCCATAGCCATTATAGTCATAGAAATCATCAGCATATTCCTCAGGCGTTTTTCCTCCCAGACCTTCTACCGTCACGATTACCACATCACACTGCTGTCGCTCGCTGATCTCATCCAGTGTTTCCAGAAGATCGTTTTCCTCCTTATCCGTCAACAAATCTGCCTCATCCACCAGACGGCTGACAGCGATATTCTGCTCATCGCCAACATGCGTTCTGTCTTCCTCTGCCGATACCGTCAACACCCCGATCAAACTCAGAAGGATCGCAAAAAAAACAGCCCTCATTTGTCTCTTCATACTCTATCCCTCCTATATCAACACGATGATCCATTGCAGCGCATAGAGCACAGCACCGATGCCAATTCCCCACGCTCCAACATATTTCCAGAATGCATTTTTATCCATAGGCAAATTTCCTACCATTTTTCCGGTCTGCCCATTCATGGCGAATATGTATTTTTTTCCTCTCCATTTTGTATTCAACAGCCATACTGGATATAAAACATAGCGATATTTTGCATTCACGATATGAATGTTGCTATGAGAAGGTGTCACAGAATGATAGCCCTGTACGGTGTCTCTGAAGGCTATTTCTGTGCTGTGTTTCATCCTTCTCTTTGCGCGCTCAATGCACTGTTCCTTTTCCACATCGTAGCGATCTGCCACATAACCCGCCAGATAAGCCGGATTAAATGGAACTGCATCTGAAAAATGATACGGCTCAATGGATTCCATCAACGCATCGTCCATCTTTTTGGAGCAGTCCGTCGGCACATTTCGGAAACTGATATTCCCTGCTCTCTGCACCTCAAAATGTTCCCGCTCTGTATATTCGATATCTCCAGATTCCCACACACGCACTCGGTCGGCATTATAAGAAATATTTGCGCCCACCTCCGCATCAAACAGCCAAAAAGGGACATAGATTCCTTTGATCTCGTCGATATGATTTTCTTGTTTAAAGATTTTGGGCAAAAACTTTTTACCTTTCAAATGTCTGTGATAAGCTTCTTTCGCCGCCTTTTTATCCAACTTAAACGGAATAAGGTAATCCGGTCTCAGCTCTCCCGAAAACTGTTCTTTCATAACCACTCGATTGCCGCAAAATGGGCAGGTCGTAGCACCTGTGGTTTCTTCCGCGATAATCTCGCCCCCGCAGGACTTGCAGGAATATACCCGCATTTTTTCTTTCTCACCTTCCTGCCACTGTCCGCTTCCCACAGCTTCCCAGGAGCCACTGTCTGTTTTTTCATGATCTCCGTTTTGATATTCCTGCTGTCCATCCTGAAAATTTTTGACATCCATCTCCGTACCGCAGTAAGGGCACTTCATTTTCTGAGTTTTACTGTCAAATTCCATAGGACCGCCACAGCTAGGACATTTGTATTCCATAATGTCAGACATCGCTTATTATCTCCTTTCTCCCATCCCACCGCGTATTCGCATATCGCCCCGCTCCTTTCCTTCGCGTGGCTTTTGTGCGACCCCATGACACCTTAATTCATATCATTTCCGTCGATCGGATCTCCGCATTCCGGACAGAATTTCGGTATATTGTTCGGATTACTCGGCACCCATCCACATTTATCACAGCGGATGGAAGAAACTCTCTGAGACATATCGCTCATCTGCTGATTGTACATGCCATAATTTTGCATATCTGCCTGCTGACCATACATGTTGTTTCCCTGCATTCCGTTCATCTGCTGACCATATATGTTGCTTCCCTGCATTCCATTCATCTGCTGACCATACATGTTGTTTCCCTGCATTCCGTTCATCTGCTGACCATACATGTTGCCCTGCATTCCGTTCATCTGCTGACCATACATGTTGCCCTGCATTCCACTCATCTGCTGACCATACATGTTGCCCTGCATTCCGTTCATCTGCTGACCATACATGTTGTTTCCCTGCATTCCGTTCATCTGCTGACCATACATGTTGCTTCCCTGCATTCCGTTCATCTGCTGACCATACATGTTGCTTCCCTGCATTCCGTTCATCTGCTGATTGTATGTTCTTCCTGTGAGTGCTGCAACAATCTGATTTCCGACATTTTCCATGTCCATGATCTTCATGCGGTCATGCTCGTCAACAGAAGAACTGCTCAAACTAAAATCCATATCATCAAACCAAGGAGAATTGATTCCCAGTTTAATGGAATAGCGATAAGAATATTTATATCTCGGGGGATTGTAATCCTTCAGATTTCCTTCCTTATCCCGATACTGCTCTTCCGTACGATTCTGCTCAATATTTAATTTACAGCTTGTGACTTGGGACAGATCCACAATATCTGGATTCTTCTCAACACTGATCTGGGTTGCCACCGTAAACTGTCCCTTAGTATCATCCAGGAACACATGGTAAGTGTCTCCCGCAAATTCTCTGGTAACCTGGAATGCCTGCACTTTTTTCTTATTCTCTTCTCTATAAGCAAGCTGTTTTTTGATATCTTCGACTGTACTGTGCCGGCGCTCTTCAAACCATGGCGACAGTTTTTTTGCACACTCCTTGCACAGATTTCCGTCATCCAGTTTTCGATTTCCCAATAACCCGATCTCACCGCCACAGATATCACATTCTTTTTTATCAAATAATTTTCCAAAAAGTCCCATATTTTTTACCTCCTCATATCGCCCAGTGTTTTTTTGAAAAGTCTATGTTCTCGCTTCCCGTGATGAAAAATCACAGTTGCTCCAATTTTATATTGATTATATCAAAAAAAATCTTTTTTTGCATCAACCATTTGGCTATCTTTTTCAAATGTTGGCAGAGTATCAGGCATGCTTGTTGAAACATTCTCTCAAGGACACTTATACTACAGAACAGTTACTTCAAACTTTAAGGAACATAAAATTTGCGGATGTAGAAGAACAAGGATTTATGCCTGTATATGGACGTCAGAAGATAACGGATGTCCTTCATGAGGTGTGTGGATTCCGATCAGACTATGAGTTCATAACCAAACGTAACATGAAGGGAATTCAGAAAGAAAGTAAGAGAAGATAGAATATCATATTTCGTCGGAGCAATCGGGATCACTTCCGGTCGGTCACCTTTTTCTCCAGGTACTCGCATGTGCAAAGCGTGGAATTGCTGGTGTCGCGATCAGTGCTGCTGTCTGGGATAAATTTATGAAAAATCAGACTGTAGATCACGCTATCGAGGTATTCAACGAAGACTTTGCTTCCTTAAGTTGGCGCCCCAAAAACTTTTCTCGATCTTTAGATTTCTATAGACAAAAAATCACGCCAGATGTTAAACTCTAACTTCCAGCGTGATTTTCTATATCGTTATCCCAAATCTTTTTCAATAATCCTTTTTCTGTATTCGTTGACAGGAACTCTGCTTACCATAAATTTGAAAAGCATCACTCATTCCAATACTCCAGCTCGTCCTCCTTCAGTCCGATATTGGACCCTCGGAAAGTCGGATTTTTTCCCTCTCTTTTCTGCTTTTCATAATCCTTCAATGCGTTGATTGCCACTTTTCCCAGCATCATACAGGCTGGAAGATTGATCAACGTCATTCCTCCCATTGTGATGTCAGCCATTGCCCATGCCGCATCCATCGGAATAATAGCTCCCAGAAATACAACCATCACGCAGACGATCTTGAAGATCGTGCTAAATTTCTTCGAAGGTTCTTTTTTGTTATTCATAAAAATAAGCGCATTGTCCACATAATACAGATTTCCAAGCAAAGTGGTAAATGCAAACAGCACCATCGCTATCGTGATAAACAGAGGTCCTATTTTTCCAAAAACTGTGGAAATCGCATTTTGGACATACATCGCACCTGACACTTCTACTGTGTGAGGCACACCGCTTGAAAGACACATCAGCGCTGTCGCTGTACAGAGCAGCAAGGTATCAATGTAGACGGACAATGTCTGCACAAGTCCCTGCTTTACAGGATGTGTCACATGAGCCGATGCCGATGCATTCGGCGCTGAACCAACCCCTGCCTCGTTAGAATACAATCCTCTCTTAATTCCATAAATCAGGCAGGAGCCTGCCACACCGCCAAAAATCGCCTGAAAGTCAAATGCATCTCTGAAAATCTCTGCAAACATTGCCGGTACATTGGTGATATTCACTGCAATGACAACCAGTGAAATGATGACATACGAAATTCCCATGAATGGTACAATCACGCTTGTCAATTTCACGATTCTCTTGCCGCCGCCCAGCAGACAGTATCCAACAAGCACTGCCAGAATTGCACCTACAATCATTGGTGTAGTGGATGGATCATAAAAGGAATATACTGCAAATGTGGACTGTAAATTGTAGGAACACAGCAAATTAAATCCCACCGCATATGTTGCAATCAAAAATACACAGAATACCATTGCCAGCCAGCGAGCATGCAATGCCTTCTCAATGTAGTAAGCCGGTCCACCGTAACATGCGCCATCTTTATCTTTTCTTTTATAAATCTGTGCCAATGTGCTTTCCATAAATGCAGAAGCTGCACCGATGATACACATCAGCCACATCCAAAAACAAGCACCTGGTCCACCTAAACAAATTGCCGTGGAAACACCAACAATATTGCCAGTACCAACACGGGATGCTGTCGATACCATCAATGCCTGAAAAGAAGAAACCTTTCCTTCCCCGGAAGGTTCCATCACCAGTCTGCACGATTCTCGAAACAGCCTGAATTGTACACCTTTTGTCAACGCGGTAAAATAGCACCCTGCAAGAGCCATCACAATGATTAAAATTGGATAGTACATCACGTTGTCTATCGCGTTTAATGTGTCTAGAATTGTTTTTCCCATAAATCTCTCTCCTTTAATTATGATACACAAGCTTCCAAATGGTACATGGCAAGCTTATTTTTATATTATGATACCAGGGTTCCAAGATCATGCTGTTCATGCTTGCATGAAAAAGCATGACTTTGGGACCCGCAAAACATGAGAAAGTAGCCATTTTTCGTAGAAAAATGAGCGGATTTCGAATGTTTTCAGGATTTCGTGAGCGTGAAACGCGGAGAAATCCGCAGGTATCAGGGGGGCAAAAGCATATTTTAAAACACACAGGAAAAGGAGGGGAGTTGAATGATTTCATATGGAACGATCATGATGTTTGTGTTTTGTTTTGGAGTGTTTGTCCTGGCGGCTCTGTTTTGCTGTATCCGCAGAAATTATCTTCCGGCT